>NZ_JAZHEE010000005.1:0-198115 GCF_036620675.1 Rosenbergiella sp. YN46 | reverse complement strand
CCACGGGAATATATACGCAGGAAGTTATCGCAATCATAAGAGAGCAAAAACGTCTGGATATATAGGGTCAAATCCACAACGTGATTCACTGGAGTAAAGTTAATGCTGCCTTTTTCGGCTGGCACTCTGTACATCGTTTTTGCTAAGGAGCCACTATGTCTGTCATAGAAGTCATTTTAGTCGATGATTTTGACCGCCCCACAGGAAAAACAGAAAAGCTGGACGCTCATAAAAAAGGGTTATTGCATCGCGCGGTAACCGTTTATGTCTTCAATACACGGCATGAATTACTGCTGCAACGTCGCGCGATCAAAAAGTATCATTGTGGGGGGTTATGGAGTAACACCTGCTGTAGCCACCCTTATCCACAGGAACCCACTCAGGACGCTGCCGAGCGCCGGTTACGAGAAGAGATGGGGCTGGATATGACATTAACCCCGGTATTCGAACTAAAATATAATTTGCCCCTCAGTAATGGCCTGATTGAACATGAGTATGGTCATGTCTTTTTTGCTATCAGCGACGAGAAGCCGGCACTTAATCCGGAAGAGGCCGATGCGTGGTGTTACCGCTCCATTCAACAGATAGAAGCCGATATGAAAGATAATCCGTCTTTGTATACGCCCTGGTTCCTCCATACTTTTCCGCGTATTCCTGAGCGGTTCAATGATTTTCGTTCAGGTACCTGAACATATCTGCATTGCGTAAAAAAGCTCGCCAACCAGGCGGTTGACGAGCTTGGTCAAAAGACGCTGACTTCCCTTAACCGTCGCTCGACAGAGCGTTAAGCTGCAGGCGCTTGCGGCGCTGACGACGGTATAGATGATCCATAATCTCGGCCCGGGACTCAATGGCCGGCGGCGAACCTTCCAGCGGGCGGCAGGCGCTTTCCCTGCTCAGGCGTACCGCAATTAGCCCCACCAGGGCGCCGAACATCAGGTATCCGGCCGGGGCCAGTGGATTGCCGGTGGCATCGACCAGCCAGGCGCTGAGCAGCGGCGCGGTTCCGCCGAACAGGGAGGTGGAAAGGTTATAGGCGATAGCCAGCCCGCCGTAGCGTACCGCGGTGGGGAACAGCGCCGGCAGCGTCGAGGCCACGGTACTGAGAAAACAGGTCAGCAGTAGCCCCATCACCAGCATACCGATAAAGGTCAGCGCCAGGTTTTGACTGCCCAGGGCATAAAAGCAGGGCAGCGTCAGTACCAGAAAACCGACGCAGCCGATGGTCCACAGCGGCTTGCGGCCGATCTTATCGGAAAGCGCGCCCATGAACGGCAGCGCGACCATCATACAGAGCATCGCCACCACCACGATAGTCAGTCCTTCCAGTTCGCTCAGCCCCAACACCACGTTCAGATAGCCGGGCATCCAGGTCAGCAGCATATAGTCGGCCAGATTCAGGATAAACACCATGCCGATGCACAGCAGGAAGGCCCGCAGGTGGTGGGTGGCTATTTCCTGCCACTGCTGGCGCATTCCCGGGGGCGGTGCGCTGTTTTCCATATGCTTCGCGAAGGCCGGAGTCTCTTCCAGCCGCAGACGCAGCCAGACGCCGATCATCCCCAACGGCCCGGCCACCAGAAAGGGGATTCGCCAGCCCCATTCACGCATCGCTTCATTGCCCAGCATCAGCGTCATGGCGGTGACCAGAGCGGCGGAGAAGATAAGGCCCAACAGGGTACCTACCTCCAGCCAGCTACCCAGTCGTCCACGTTTGCGATCTGGCGCATATTCGGCAATAAACGTCGCTGCGCCGCCGTATTCACCGCCGGTGGAAAAGCCCTGAATCCCTCGCGCTACAATCAGCAGCACCGGCGCCCACAGGCCAATGCTGGCGTAGCTCGGGATAAGCCCAATGGCGAAGGTGCCCAGCGCCATCATAATCATGGTCAGGGCCAGTACCCGTTTGCGACCGATGCGATCGCCGAGCGGGCCGAAAAACATGCCGCCGAGTGGGCGGATCAGAAAGGCGACGGCGAAGGCGGCATAGGTGGAAAGCAGCTGGGCGCCGGGGCTGATCTCCGGGAAAAAGACCATCCCCAGGGTCACGGCCAGATAACCGTAGATGCCGAAATCGAACCACTCCATGGCGTTACCCAGCGAAGCCGCCGCCACGGCGCGCTTCACCAGGGATTTATCGATAATAGTGACGTCGGGAACCGCGTCAGCGTGTTGAAGCTGTGCAGGTGATGCATTGGTATTCATTATTTTTCTCCACGATCTCTTCGGAGAGCGGGGCGGCGGGAACGAGGCGCCGTCCACTGAATTACCCATACTCCCTGTGCTTAAACCTCTATATCACCCTCGCGCCGCAGGGTTTGCAGCGCTGTCGTGGACTTCACGCTCTTGGTGACGATATAGGTAAAATAACGTTCGATTCCCAGGTCAGACTCCAGCCAGCTATCGATCAGACGCTGATATTCGTCGATGGATAGCGTTTCGAATTTGGCCCAGTAATCCACGCCGCCGCCCACTGCCACGCATTCTGTCAGTTCTGGCGTATCGAGCACGCGTTTTTCAAAACGGGCAAAGCTCTCTGCGTTGTGTTGTTTAAGCTCGATCGAGACCCAAATCGGCAGGCGCTTCATCAGCACCCGGGCGTTGAGCCTGGCGTAGTAGCCTTCAATCAACCCGGCCTGTTCCAGACGCTTTACCCGCTCCCAGCAGGGGCTGACGGAAAGATTGATGGATTCCGCCAGCCGTGATTTGGTAATGCGCCCGTCTTTGCTCAGAATGTCGAGAATCTTCAGGTCATAGCGATCGAGTTTCATACAGTGCTTATATCCTTAATGGCGACCGGTACCCCGGAGGCCCCACATCGCTATGGCGATACGATCTCCCGGGCGATAACGGCCAGAGTGTCACCCATTGCAACCTGCGCCGGAAAGCGCCGCGCCAGCATAATGCCGTCGCGTAGCGCCCGATACTCCACCGGCGGGCAGCCGCTGCGGGAATGGTCATAAACGCGGGCCAGGAGTTCTCCCTGGGTCACGCGATTCCCCAGGGGGCAGAGAAATTCCAGAATGCCGTTGTGCTCGCTCTGTACATAACAGGATGCATCGGGCATATCAAGCAGCCGGGTTTCTCCTTCCCAGGGGTGGGGCGCTGTCGCCAGCATTCCGTGGTGGGCCAGAAAGTTGCGCACGCCTCGATCGGCCAGTTGCTGACGCTGGGGCGTCGTCGTGCCGCCGCCGCCCAGTTCGGTCGTGACAAAGCCTTTACCCTGGCTTTCCACTACGGTGTCGTAGAGCTGGCTGGCATCCAGTTCGTACATCATCACGGTGGTCGGCGCCCCAAAAGCCCGGGCCGCGGCAAGGTTGTCGGCCTGCTGGCGCTCATTATCCAGCGCGTGTAGCGCCGCGAAGGGGATAATCTCCAGAGTGCGACCACCGGAGTGTAGATCCAGCGCCACATCGCACATCGGCACCAGCACCCGGGTAAAATAGTCGGCGATCTGCGCGGTCACGCTACCGTCCGGCGTGCCCGGAAAACTACGGTTCAGATTACCGCCGTCGATGGGTGAGGTGCGTTTACCGGCCTGAACCGCCGGGGCATTCATCATCGGTACGATAATCACCCGGCCCTGAACCTCGTCGGCCCGTAGCTCCCGGGCCAGCTTCAACAGGGCGATAATGCCTTCGTATTCGTCGCCGTGATTACCGGCGGTCAGCAATGCAGTCGGCCCCGGCGCGCCGTTAATCACGGTGATTGGGATCATCACCGCGCCCCAGGCGGAGTTGTCGTGGGACCAGGGCAGTTTCAGGAAACCGTGCTGTACCCCGGGTTGTTCAAAATCCACCCCAGCGTAGACGGGACTGGGTTTTTCATGGTTCATGCAATGGGCTCCTTATTTAACAAACAGGCGTCGTGGGTAGTCGCACAGCACTTCGGCGCCCTGTGCGGTAATAACGATGCTTTCAGTGATCTCCAGCCCCCAGTCGTCCATCCACAGACCGGGCATAAAGTGGAAGGTCATTCCAGGCTGGAGCGGAGTATCATCACTGGCGCGCAGGCTCATGGTGCGCTCGCCCCAGTCCGGGGGATAACTGATGCCGATGGGGTAGCCGCAGCGTGCGCCGCCGCGATCGAGGCCGGCGCTGCGCATGGCGCCTTCCAGGGCCCGGGCGATATCGCCGCAGCTGTTGCCCGGGCGAGCGGCGGCCAGCCCCAGTTCAATGCCGGTCAGCAGGGCCTCTTCGGCACGCAAAAAGTGATCCGGCGCTTCCCCCAGAAAGATGGTGCGCGACAGCGGCGCGTGGTAATGACGATAGCATCCGGCGATTTCAAAGAAGGTGCCTTCCCCCTTACGGAACGGCCTGTCGTCCCAGGTCAGGTGCGGTGCCGCGGCATCGGCGCCCCCCGGCAGCAGTGGGACGATGGCGGCATAGTCGCCGCCGAAGCGCACGCCGCTGTCATCCACCCAGCCTTCAATGGCGCAGCGCTGAATCTCCGCCACCAGCATATTTTTCGGCAGTCCCGGCTCCACCATCTGGTAGATGCGCTCATGCATATTGCCGACGATGTGCGCCGCAATCCGCATATAGTCCAGTTCCCGTTCGGATTTAATGGCCCGACACCAGTTCACCAGCGCGGTAGCATCCATAAAGGCCTGGTTCGGGCTGCCCTGTTGCAGGCTCAGAAAGGCCCGGGCCGAAAAGTAGTAGTTATCCATCTCTACGCCGACCCGGGCCTGATGCCAGCCAAAGGTGGGCAGTACCTCCTGGGCCAGCCAGCGCATGGGGTGATCGTCGGGATTCTGCACCAGCCATTCCGGATAACCGACAATCCGCTCATCGGCCATCCAGCAGGTACGCAGGGCACCGTTGCTGTCCTGCAGCCGTCCATACCACACCGGTTCATCTTCCAGCCCCAGCAATACGCACTGATGCACATAAAAAGACCAGCCGTCGTAACCGGTCAGCCAGGCCATATTCGAGGGATCGCTGACCACCAGCAGTTCGATCCCGCGCTGCACCATGGCGGCGCGGGTTCTGGCGATACGCTGGTCGTACTCTTCTCGCGTGAAGGGCAAAGTTTTCGTCAACATGCTGTTTTATCACTCGTAACGGGAGTGGAAGCCCTGGCGGGCCCTGGGGCCGCCCGCCTGTTTACCCTGCGCACGGCGCGGGGGTTACTGCAATGCTTCAAGCTGCGCCAACGCAAAGGCGGCGATGGCACTGTCCTGTACGCCGGTGCCGGTCAGGCAGCACAGAGTGATTTCCTGCGGCGACTGGCGCAGCGCCTGGCCCCGGGCAACCCCGGTACCCAGTTCAACCACTTCAAAAGGAACGGGGGTTTGCTGTGCCTTAAAGATTTTCAGTTCACCGTTATTTTCGCTCTGACTGCGGATATCGCAGGCCACGCGATCGGCGCGCAGCAGGGCACTGATATCGACCTCCCGCTTTTCCGGGCTGTCGGAGCCCATGGCGGTGACGTGTACCCCTGGGGCCAGATGTTCCGCGAACAGCAGCGGTTCACGGGAAGGTGTGGTGGTGACGATAATATCGGCCCCGGCACAGGCGGCGCCGATCTCGCGGTAGCCTGTGGCCTGTAGCCCATCGTCGTTAAGCTCCCGGGCCAGTTGTTCTGCGGCCTCCGGGCGCCGGGCCCAGACGGCCACCTGGGCTACGGGGAACAGCAGGCGCAGGGCGGCCAGTTGCAGTCGGGCCTGTTCTCCGGCGCCAATCAGCGTGATGCGCTGACTCTCTACCCGTGCCAGATATCTGGCCGCCAGCGCTCCCGCCAGCGCGGTACGAATAGCGGTCAGATAGCCTTCATCCAGCAGCAGCGCCCGGGGTACGCCGGTTTCAGCGCTCAGCACCACCATCAGCCCGTTCAGGCTGGGCAACCCACGTTTGGGATTATCGAAAAAGCCCGGACTGATTTTGATAGCGAAGCTGTCGCTGCCGCGGATCCAGGCGGTTTTGACATCCACTTCGCCGTTGACCTCCGGCAGCGCCATCGAGAGGATAGGGGGCTGCACCACCTTGCCTTCGCCCAGGGCGCGAAATCCCGCTTCGACCGCCGCCAGTGCCTGAGCATCCAGTCGAACCGCGGCGCTTATCTGCTGTCGGTTATAAATTTGCATGGTTTTTTGCATGGCTTTGCTGCTCCAGCTCTCTTGCCCTTTCGAAGGTTTCCAGCGCTACGTTGTTGCCGCTAAGCACCAGCGCCACCTCTTTGCCTTCAATGGGGATCCTGTGGTGTTCAATGGCCGCCAGCCCCACGGCGGCGGCACCTTCAAGCAACATTTTTTCCTGCTCCAGCAGGCTGACCATAGCCCGGGCAATGGCGATTTCAGGCACCTGGTAGTGGCTGTCCATTACCGCTTGCACTAACGCCCGGGTATGGCGGTTATCCATGCCGATGCCGCCGCCCAGCGAATCGGCCAGGCTCGGGACTTCTTCTACCTGCACCGGTTTTCCCGCCTGCAGGCTGTGCCACATGGCGGCGCCCTGGCTGAGGCTGACGCCGACCACCTCGGTGCGCGGGCTGAGCTGTTTCATCACCAGACCGATACCGCCCAGCAGCCCGCCGCCGGACAGACCCGCCACCACCATATCGAGCTGCGGGCGCTCTTCCAGCAGCTCCAGCGCCAGGGTGCCCTGGCCGGCCACGATCAGCGGATGATCGAAGGGTGGGATCGCCACCTGACCACGACTGACGACCCGCTCATCCATCACCGCAAAGGCATCGTCCTGGCTGTTGCCACAGCGGCAGACCTCGGCGCCCAGTGCTTCGATAGCGGCCACCTTGTTGGCGGGGACCAGCGAAGAGAGGCAAACCGTGGCCGGAATGCCCAGCTCCCGGGCGGCCCAGGCCACCGCCCGCCCGTGATTGCCGGTAGAGGCTGTAATGACGCCAGACTTCAGGCGCTCCGGCCCGTACTGTTCCAGTAACGCGGCGATCATGTTGCTGGCTCCGCGCAGCTTGAAAGCGCCGGTGGGCTGCATATTTTCCAGCTTCAGCCAGACCCGGGCGCCGAAGCGCCGGGAAAGGCTCGGGGAGTAGCGCAGCGGAGTGCGGTCCGCCCGCCCCTGGATACGGTGACGGGCCTGCCAGACCTCCGCCAGACTGACGCCGCCGGGGAATTCCGGGCGCATTTATTGGGCTCCCAGCTGGCCTGCGGAACTCAGGTCGTCGGTGACCCGGTTCACCGCCCTTAGCGCGCGTTCGACCAGTTCATCCACTTCGCTGCGGTTAATCACCAGCGGTGGGGCAAAGCCCAGGATATCGCCCTGCGGCATGGCCCGGGCGATAAGCCCGTTTTCCAAAGCTGCCGCCGAGACCCGGGCGCCGACCTTCAGTGAAGGCTCGAAAGGCTGGCAGCGCTGCTTATCCGTAGAGAATTCGATGGCGGCCATCAGCCCCACACCGCGCACGTTGCCCACCAGCGGGTGGTCGGCAAAGCTTTCGCGCAGGCGCTGCTGGAAGTAAGCGCCGGTGTCGGCGGCGTTCTGCACCAGATTTTCCTGCTCGATAATTTGCAGGTTAGCCAGCGCCGCCGCCGCGCCCAGTGGATGCCCGGAGTAGGTCCAACCGTGGCCGATAGGGCCATATTCGCCGGTTCCCTGTTCCAGCACATTCCACACTTTTTCGCCGACGATCACTCCGGAAAGCGGCTGGTAGGCGCTGGTCAGCCCCTTGGCGATGGTTACCAGATCCGGGCGCATATCGTAGGTGTGAGCGCCGAATTCGCGTCCGGTACGGCCAAAACCGCATACCACTTCGTCGGCTATCAGCAGAATGTCGTATTTATCCAGCACCGTCTGAATAGCCTGCCAGTAGCCTTCCGGCGGCGGGACGATACCGCCGGTACCCAGAACCGGTTCACCGATAAAGGCGGCGACGGTTTCCGGGCCTTCGGCCTGGATCATCGCTTCCAGCCGTTCGGCGCAGTGGCGCGAGAATTCCCGCTCGCTGATACCCGCCAGCTCCGGGGCTCGCTGATAGTAGTAGGGGGCATCGGTATGCAGGATCCCGGCAATCGGCAGATCGAAATGGTCGTGGAACGACGCCAGCCCGGTCAGAGAGCCTGCGGCAATGCTGGAGCCGTGATAGCCGCGATGGCGTGAGATGATTTTCTTCTTCCGGGGGCGGCCCAGAATATTGTTGTAGTAGCGCACCAGCTTGATCTGGGTTTCGTTGGCGTCGGAGCCGGACATGCCGTAGTAGACCTTCGACATATTCATACCGGCTTTGGCGATAATCTTTTCGGAGAGCGCCACCAGCGGTTCATTGGTGTGGCCCACGTAGGTGTGGTAGTACGCCAGCTCTTTGGCCTGGCGATAGATGGCTTCGGCCATCTCTTCGCGCCCATAGCCGATGTTGACGCAGTACAGGCCCGCAAAGCCATCGATAAACTGATTGCCTTCGGCATCGCTCACCCTGATGCCGCGGCCACCGGTAATCACCCGGCCAGGGAGCGCGCCATGGGCATAGTCGCGCAGATGGGTAGAAGCGTGAAAGGTCACCTGACGATCGCGGGAAATTAAGTCGTTGCGCTGTTCCATAATTATGCTCCTGTCACTGAAGGGCCTGGCAAACCGCCAAGGCAGAAATAGCGGATATTCAGATATTCATCGATGCCGGTGCGGCCGCCTTCACGGCCCAGGCCGGACTGTTTAATGCCGCCAAAGGGGACGGTGGGGCCGGTCATTTTGACGCTGTTAACGGCCACCATGCCGAACTCCAGTTCGCGGATGTAGCGCCAGACCCGGCGCTGATCCTGGGTCCAGAGATAGGCCGCAAGGCCATATTCGGTGGCGTTGGCCTGGGCGATGACGTCGTCATCGTCCTGCCAGGCAGCGACAATGGCGATGGGGGCAAAGCTCTCTTCCTGCCAGACCCGCATGTCCGGGGTGACGCCGGCCAGCAGGGTGGGCATAAAATAGTTGTCGCCCGGCGCCTGGCGCTGATCGCCATGCACCAGCCGGGCACCTTTAGAAAGGGCATCGTCGACCAGAGCATGGGCTTTTTCGACGGCGTCGCGGTGAATTAACGGGCCGATATCGCTGTCCGGGCAGTCGCCGGGGCCGACCCTGAGTTCGTGCACCCGCGCCGAAAAGACTTCAATAAAGGCGTCATAAATTTGCTGATGCACCATGATGCGGTTGGCGGCCAGACAGTCCTGACCGCTGGTCTGAAACCTGGCGGCGACAGCGGCGGCGGCGGCCTCTTCGACGTCCACATCCGGCGCCACCACAAAAGGGGCATTGCCGCCCAGCTCCAGAGAAACCCGTTTAACGCTGCCTGCGCACTGGGCCAGCAGCAGCTTGCCCACCCGGGTGGAGCCGGTGAAGGAGAGGGCGCGAATGCGTGGTTCGCTGCACAACTGGGCGCAGACGGCTTCTGGCTCACCGGTGATGACATTAAAGACACCGGCCGGCAGCCCGGCACGCTCTGCAAGTTCAGCCAGCGCCAGGGCGGAAAAGGGGGTTTCATTGGCGGGTTTAACCAGCACGCTACAGCCTGCGGCCAGTGCCGCTGCGGCTTTACGGGTGATCATCGCCAGCGGAAAATTCCAGGGCGTGATCAGCGCGCAGACGCCAACCGGCTCTTTGATGGTGCCTGGCAGAGTGCCATCGATCTGGACTGACAGGGTTTCGCCGTTAATCCGCACCGCCTCTTCGGCGAACCAGCGGATAAAACTGGCGGCGTAATCCACTTCCCCTTCGGCTTCACGCCGGGGCTTGCCCTGTTCATTAACCAGCAGGGTGGCCAGATCGCTGCGGTGATCCAGCAACTGCTGATACCAGGCCATCAGCAGCGCGGCACGCCGGTCGGCGCGAACTCTGCGCCAGCCTGCCAGCGCCTGCTCTGCGGCATCTACGGCGTGTTCGATCTGCTCTGGCTCCAGCAGCGGTATGTAACCCAGCAGGCTATTATCGTCCGGGTTATAGACCGGTTGCTCACGGCCGGACAGACTGTGGCTCCATTCGCCGTTAATCCAGGCGAAGTGACGAAACAGACGGGGATCCTCTAATTTCATCTGCGTTCTCCTTAAGTTGGCAGCCCAAACGACACGGGTAAGGGCGCATGAGATACTTTGAAGATAAGAGAAAGCATGAAAAAATAATTTCTGTTTCAGTGTCGTAATTATTCGTTTTTTTCTGTTGTGATAGCAATGGGTAATAAATTGGCGGGCGACAACAAAACGTTATGAAATAACCGTAGTTACATATCTTTTATTTATGTTTTTATTGACAAGCCCATCATTAAATGCCAATGCATAATGCGAATAAAACCGCTTTTGTGCGGAATGAATAACTGGAATAATGGAATAAAACACTATTCCAGCCGGTGATTTCCTTTTCTTTAAGAGGCATTGCTCAAGGCGCGGAATTGTGTCTATTTGATTGATTTATAAGGAAGGCTAAATCCATGGCGCAGCGGTTGATAAACCTTTATATCTGTTTTTGAGATGATTCCTAGTCGCAGGGGCTGGCTGACATTGTGCTTAATGATATTGACCTGTTAGCTCATCGGTTTTTAATAATGATATAGCTCACATAATTCATTTTAGATGTGATGGAGGTCAAAAATAAATAATCCTCCTTTTGTTGTGGGTAAGCGCAGCGTATTAACGATAATCTGCCGCTAATGCATCACTTCGTTTATGGTATCGATCAATTCCCGTAGCGCTGGCGGCATTCGACGGCTACCGGGAAAATATCCTCCAGATATCCGTATCGCGATCGGGATCATTAAAGGCATTCCGGTACGTAAGGCCAGACCATGCTGGATGTAGCCGGCAGGCCAGACTATACACTCCGCTATATTCATGTTTTTTATTACATGATTAATATTATTTAACTCCCCCCCTGATTAATATAAAAAATAGCTCAAATGATAACATCATGCTGATGTTTGCTACTCTGGGAGGAATCTATCCAGGAAGCTCTAAGCTCAACGTACAATAATGGGGAAGAAACCGTGGATGAGGATATCGTCTGATTATCCCCACTAATATCCGTTTCCGCCGACGCAAATGTTATCCCAATGAGCCTGCCTTAAGTGACGTTGTCACTTAAGGCAGGCAAGATATTTTTCTCCTGAGCGTTGCACAATCGCACTGGCATTGTCCCGAATGTTTTTGCCTTCGAAGGCGCCATACAGTCGGTTAAAACGGATTTCACCAAGTCGCCGCACCATATCTCCGACCACCGCAGCAGGCAGCGGCAGCATATTAGGATAGCTCCACATAAAAGAGACCGCATCAGCACCCGGCGTCACCTGAACGATATCGCCGGTCAAGAGTACGCCGTCGCCGGTGTCCCAGTGCAGTATGGTGCCGCCGGGGAAATGACCGCCCAGCCGAATCAGACGAACAGACGAACAGATTCTCTGCTCATCGCCGTTCCATAGCTTAATGGCCGGGCTGTGGCGCATAATCCATTCACGATCGCTGGCATGCAGCCAGACAGGGGCGTTAAACGTTTCAGCCCAGTCCTGCATAGTGGTGTAGTAATGGGGATGAGAAATGGCGATCGCGCTGATACCGCCCAGAGCCGAGACCAGCGCCCTGGTGGCATCATCAAGGTTGGCGATACAGTCCCACAGAATATTTCCCTGTGGCGTTATCACCAGAAATGCCCGCTGGTTAATAGCGAAACCGGGCACGGTCTGGATGCTGAACAGGTTTTCCTGGTGCAATTGCCATTTGTTGCAGTGCGTAGTGGTTAAGCTTTGCATATCCGTCCATTTCTGGCCGCTGGGCGGAACGTACTGGCGTTCATCTTCGCAGATTTTGCAGTGCTCGATTGCAATATCGGTTTCGCAATAAGAAGTGCCGCAGGTTTGGCAGAGCTTGATCATACGGATATCCTGGTAAGTTACTCGGCGTTATGACGAATAAACAATGCCTGAAATCAGTTGGGGTGTTGCTGAGTATAGATGGGGGCACTTGAAGAACGCCAACGTCCGGGGTGGCATTTTCCTCCCAAAGGCCGCTGCGAAAATCTAATAAGCTGTTTGCCTGGCGGTGGTGACGATAAATTTTAGCCGCTAAATTTATCATTACCGGATGATTCTGCATAAAACAGAGCTGCGGAAGTGTAGGCTGGAGAGCGTCACAGACGCAGATAACGAGCCGCTGGACTTCCAGATTATCCATCACGATCTGGAGCACGGCACTGAACAGGTGGTGTATGACTCAACAAAACAAACTAACGAATAAGCTAACAAACAAAAAGAGTGACCAGGACAAGGACAGCGCCTGGAGCGCCGCTTTTCACTCCTCGCTTCATTGGTGCGCATAATGTATATTATGTTAAATACGATATATGGATGCGCACCAGACGCCACGTATTGATGACCTCTGATTGAATTGCCATTCCCTTCCCCATTATCCCGGTTTTTTTGCCGTATCTGGTTATGATGTCCGGGGTTCATTTCTGTTGTCCGCTGACGTCTATAGTTATAGTTCCACTCACTGTTACAGGTAAACCACCATGTCCTTCCAGGGTAGCTGCCACTGCGGCGCCGTCACCTTCACGGTCGACGCCGAACTGCCAGAAAAAGCGCTGAGCTGTAATTGCTCCATTTGTCGTCGCAAAGGATTGCTGCTGGCTTTCTTTCCGGTCGATGCATTCACTCTTAACAGTGGCCAGGATCGGCTAACCACTTATCTGTTTAACTCGCGCCATATCCACCATCAGTTCTGCCAGATCTGCGGCACTGAGGCTTTTGCCCATGGCAAAGCGCCAGATGGCACCGAGATGTATGCTGTCAATTTGCGCTGTGTTCCGGAGCTGAAGCTGGATACGCTGCAGATTCAGCATCATGACGGCGCGAGCTCTTGATGCCAGCGCCCTTTTTTCCAGCGATCGCGCTACGTGAAATCTGAGAAAAAGTGGCGGCTTCGCCTCAGCAGATTTCGTCAAAACGCGTCATAAAATGATGCTTAATTATCCGTTTCCGCTTTCAGTACATTGAAACCGGAGCGGGTCGGAAAGGTATCATTCGCGCCTGCGTGCAAAGAGATACGCGAGGTTTCCGGTAATGCCAGTCCGCCGACCATCGCCAGTAAAGCTACCAGAGCCAGATAAAATGCCGGTGACATCCCGCTGCCGGTACTGGTAATCAGCCATGTCGCCACTAAGGGAGCCGTGCCGCCAAAAATCGTATAGGCCAGATTGTAGGTAATAGCGGATGCGGTATAGCGCGCCCGGGTGGGAAAAACTTCAGAGAGCAGCGCCGCAGTCACCACGCCGGACAATACCGCCCCGGTTGCCAGCAGTAGATCCGCGATAATCGCTGCCCACAAATAACCGGAACTGGCCAGCAGCCAGGCAGGCCAGACTAACAGAATCACCCATATGCCCGTCAGCGCAATGGTTTTTTTCCGACCTATACGATCGCAAATCGCGCCGGCGACCGGACACATCACGGCAGCAAACAGCAAAGCGATGGTTGAAACCATTAGGGCCGAAGCGCGGCTCAGGCGCCCTTCCAGTTGCAGAAAGGTGGAAAAATAGGTCGTGAACATATAAAACGACAGCGCCGTTAACGCGATAAATGCGCCCAGCCGCAGGATATTTCCTGCCTGCTGGCGCAACGTTTCACTTAACGGCGCATGGACGCTGCTCGATTCCTTCAGTGCCGCACGAAAAGCCGGCGTTTCTTCCATGCGCAGCCGTAAATAAATCCCCACCAGGCCAAGCGGCGCCGCTACCAGGAAAGGAATACGCCATCCCCAGTCGCTCATCTGTTCCGTGCTAAGGCCGGCATCCAGCAGATAAGTGATTATTGCCGCCGTAGCGAAGGCGGCGAACGTAGAGACGGTGATAAAGCTACCATACCAGGCGCGTTTGTGGTTGGGGGAATGCTCCATGACATAGGCACAGGCTCCGGCATATTCTCCACCGGCCGAGAACCCCTGAATGCATCGGGCCAGCGTCAGAAACAGCGGTGCCAGCATGCCCATACTGGCATAACCAGGCAACAGACCAATCACGGTGGTTGACGCCGCCATCAGCAATACCGTTAACGACAAAATACGCTTGCGGCCAAATTTATCACCCAGCAGGCCAAATATCACACCACCCAGCGGACGCAGTGCAAAGGCTACGGCAAATACGGCGAATGTCTGCAGCAGCGCTGCCTGAGGCAGGTCTGGCGCAAAGAATTTTTGGGCGATAATAGTGGCAAGAAAGCCATAAACCGCGAAATCAAACCATTCGACAAAATTCCCTATCGCGGCGGCTGTTGTCACCTTGCGAAGCGTTGCTTGTGAAATGGATGTCATACTACCTCCCTGCCTGAATGTGATAATCAGGCCTGAATTGAGAATATAATGTTATTGGTAAAACAATATTCTGGATTATTAATCATGCATTAGTTTTATGGTTAATTAATAAATAAAATGCTGGATGAAATATAACCGTAGCGTGGCATAAAGTTTTACTGCATTCAATAAAATCGAGGCGGTATATCCAATCATCAATGATTTCATGCTTTGATGAAAAGTAAAAAAATAATGAATATCAGTGTGTTATCACCTCTCGCTGCATCATATTAATTTCCTTTGTAAGAATTATGACACTTCGCCGTTTAGGGGATGGTTATTGTCGCTTTTAGATATTAAAGTGTCGTTTTTTATTTAAATGAATGTGATCTACCCTCCCCTTACCTTTTCAATCTGTTGCATGGCATATTTTAAAAATGTCGTTATCAGACCGGTTATTGCAATTAACAATGTCGTTATCAGATCAGTTTTACTTTCTGACCACACATAGACTGGCCATGCAGACCCGGATGCGCTATCGCGGTAATTAGTGCCCATCTGCTATCTGAGATAGAAGAGATCTTAATCAGCACGATATGGAGCAATTATGGGACACTCATCAAACAGAGGCGTTGTATACCAGGGCCCGGGCAAAGTAGAAGTCATGGATATTGACGATCCGAAATTCGTTAGTCCTTCGGGAAAGAAAATCGATCATGCCGTGATTATCAAAGTCCTGTCGACCAACATCTGTGGTTCCGATCAGCATATGGTTCGCGGCCGGACAACTGCGCCAGCGGGTATGGTTCTGGGGCATGAAATTACCGGCGAAATTATTGAAAAAGGCTCCGATGTTGAAATGCTCAACGTTGGCGATATCGTTTCTGTTCCCTTTAACGTGGCGTGCGGCCGCTGTCGCTGCTGCCGCGAGCTCGACACCGGTGTCTGCCTGACCGTTAACCCGGCACGTGCCGGTGGTGCATTCGGCTATGTGGATATGGGGGGCTGGGTCGGTGGGCAGGCC
The DNA here is from genome assembly GCF_036620675.1 of Rosenbergiella sp. YN46. NCBI lineage: Bacteria > Pseudomonadati > Pseudomonadota > Gammaproteobacteria > Enterobacterales > Erwiniaceae > Rosenbergiella > Rosenbergiella sp. YN46. Next base: position 182,864 of record NZ_JAZHEE010000005.1, on the reverse strand, counting down.
AAATATGTGATGGTGCCCTATGCCGATTTCAACCTGCTGAAATTCCCCGATAGAGACCAGGCACTGGAAAAGATTCTCGATCTGACCATGCTTTCCGACATCCTGCCAACAGGGTTTCATGGCGCGATAACCGCAGGCGTGGGCGTTGGCTCAGTGACCTATGTCGCCGGAGCCGGGCCTGTGGGTCTGGCATCCGCAGCCTCGGCGCAAATTCTGGGCTCGGCGGTGGTGATGGTCGGCGACTTTAACAAAGCGCGTCTGGCGCACGCCGAAAAAATGGGCTTTGTTCCAATCGATCTGAGCCAGCACGATCGACTGGGCGAAATGATTGCTGAGGTGGTGGGCGTACCGGAAGTCGACTCGGCTATTGACGCCGTCGGCTTTGAAGCACGCGGCCATTCAGGCAAGGAACAACCAGCTGTGGTACTGAACAGCATGATGGATATCACCCGGGTAGCCGGAAATATCGGCATCCCCGGGCTGTATGTAACGGACGATCCTGGCGCCGACGAGAAAGCGGCGCGTGAAGGCTCCCTGAGCCTGAAATTCGGTCTGGGTTGGTCTAAGGCGCAGACCCTGCATACCGGGCAGACGCCGGTTTTACGCTATAACCGACAGCTGATGAATGCCATTTTGCACGGTCGGTTACCCATCGCTAAAATCGTTAACGCCAAAGTCATTCCGCTTGAAAGTGCGGCTGAGGGTTATGCCAGCTTTGATGCCGGCGTGGCAGCGAAATACGTGCTGGATCCGCACGGCTTAATCGCCTGACCGATGGTGCCTGACGGATAGCGGACAGGAACGCTGCTGTCCGTCACGTGCCCCCTTCCCCGATATCAAGTCTTCTGACCCTGGGCTTATCGCCTGCCTGTGTATCGAAGCCCTGCCGCTGAGCTACCCTGGAAAAAATGATACGCAGATATCGGATTATTTAATAAGGGAATGATGGGGGCGTTATTATAAATTCAGTGCCATACACCTGTCGGCTCACCCGCGTGACACGCTGCACAACAGGGCAATAGCCGCACATATTGTCAGAACCAGTCCCAGTTGCTGTACCATGCCGGCGAGCCCCAACATCATTCCCAGCAACAGGTAATAGCCCAACCCGAACAATGCTCCCGCAGCCCCGGCCTGTTCGCGATAGCGGTGCAGCGCCTGGCTCAGCACGTTGGGTATTGTTATAGCATAGGCAACGACAATCCCTGCGACCGGTACAAGTATCCACGCCGAGTGCTGCAACCACCAGGCAGCAACACCGGACAGGAGTGCCAGAGTACATGCATGACGTACCAGCTGTTCCGGTGTCTTACTGGTCGTTAACAACCTCCTGTTCAGGAGGCTGCCCAGGAGAGAAGCAAGTGCCAGTAAGACCCCCGTCCATCCGAATGCTCTGGAGCTCCACCCCAGCAGCCTGAAAAGAAACGGAGCCAGGCTGTAATAACTGAACAACATGGTATTCAGCAGGGCTACGAGTATTGCATTTTTCCAGAGCACTCCGTCTCGAGCCATGCGGAAGGCCAAACCGCTCCGCCGGGTTCTGAGCGTGTTCTCCGGCCGCGTTTCCGGCAGTAAAACTGCAGTCAGTGTTAACAATAGTATCGCCAGCAATACCAGCGCAATAAATATGCCGGTATGGCCGTACAAACTGACCAGCCAGCCTCCACTTATCAGACCGAAAACCGGGCTCAGCGCAAGCGCAGCTCCCATAACGGAAAAAACGCGGGCCAGCGCTGTTGATTCATAACTATCCCTTAACATGGTCTGCACCACAACCGATCCGGCGGCAGCGCCCATGGCTGCCACCATACGGGCCAGCAATAATACGCTGAAATCGGTGGCAACAATTGCCATTGCAGACCCCGTTCCATAGCAAAGGAGTCCGGCCATAATGGCCGGACGTCTTCCGATCCAGTCACTCAGCCAGCCCCACAGAGCCACTCCGACAGCAAAGGCGACGAAATAGACAGAAAGAGTCTGAGAGGCGCGCTCACTGCTTATCTGAAAAGATCTTGCAATGTCCGGCAACGCCGGGCTGTATATGGTTTCAACCAGTTGTGGAAACATAATCAGCAGTGTCAACAGCCACAGCGGCGGTTTAATAATGGTATTCATGGCAGCATCCAGAGAAACAGAAAACGGGAAGCTATAATGGCTGAAACGATAATGTCTTATTACAATAATAAGGACTTTATATATTAAATATCGGACAATTTATGAAGATTAATCCCGGTGATGTTTTCGATCCGGATAATTTTAATGAACCGGTAGTAGGAATTGCGTCCGAGATGGGTGTACACGACTCAGGACGACACAGCCACCTTCGTCATCAGTTGCTCTTTTCGGCCTCAGGGAGCATCACGATTGAACTGGAAGAAACGCTGTGTCAGCTACCACCCCGTCGGGCCGCCTGGATCCCGGCAGGGACAATTCATCGCGCCATAATGCGTGGCGTGCTGGCCTATCGTTCTCTGTACTTTTCAACCACGCTACCGTTATCCGTACTGCCACTGCAGGTCGTCGAGGTTAATCCCCTGTTTTTTGAGGTCATAGAACGTATGGCATTCTGGCCATGGGGAATGCCAGCAGAGCAGCAGGCCAGTCTCATTACCGTTTTTTGTGAAGAAATAAAGGCTGCGCGCATAGAAAACTGGACATTACGGCTCCCCTCAGACAAACGCCTGAACTTATGGCTGGACAGGGTACGTACCGGCGAATTACCCCCACGCCTTAGCCAGTTGGCCCAACAGGTTGGTGCATCAGAGCGTACGATAAGTCGGGTCTTTATCAGAGATAACGGAATGAATTATCAGAACTGGCGTCAGCAGTGGAGGCTACTGAAAGCAATGGAAATGCTGTCTGACGGATGGAAGTTAAGCCATGTGGCACAACAACTGGAATTTGTCAGCGACAGTGCATTCATCACGTTTTTTCGACAGCATACAGGTACGACTCCTGCACGTTATTCGCTGAAAAAAGATGGCGATCGATAGCGAAGGCAATCTGTATACCTCCACCCCCCTTCGACGATCGAGTACCCTGTGAAGCTGTAGAAATTACCGTTGCCGATTGCGCCTTCACGGCGGGAGTATCATTGTCAGGGCGATGTCGGCTCTTCGCCGAAAATCTCTTTCGCATCGGCAAAGCAGCGTTCAGCAAGCGATGAGAGTGGCGGCTGGCGGCGCATAATCAGTCCCAGCATCGAATCCACTTCCGGCTCGGTAATGGGAATAATGCCCAGGTTATCGCTCAGGGATTCCAGCCCGTTATGCAGCGGCACAATGGCGCAGCAGATACCGGCCTGTACCGCCTGGATAATCTGAAACGTCGAATCGCTCTCGAAGACATACCTGGGCGTTAGCCCATGGCCTTTAAAGCTTATGTCGATCGATTCGCGGTAATACATGCCTTTGGTCAGAAAGCCCAGCGGCAGCGTGGCCAGCGTTGGCCAGTCCGGGCGGTTTTCAAAGCGGAAATGGCGCAGATCGTGCAATAATCCCATATGGGTTGGCATAAGTGGAATAATGTCGAAGCATTCTTCATCGACATGTTGCAGATAGCAGATGCCCAGATCCAGCTGATTGCGACCGACGCCATCAATAACCTGCTCGGAGGTCTGCGACAGCAGGCTGAATTCCAGTTCCGGATATTTCTCGGCCAGCGGTGCGATCAGCCGCATGGGGTTCATGCTGGCCAGCGGTACCATGCCCAGCCGTAGCTGGCCAACCATCTGGCCGCGACAGATGGCCGCTTCGGCCTCCAGTCCGTCATGCGCCGCCAGCAGCGCCCTCGCCCATGCCAGAATGCGTTCTCCCTCCGGCGTAAAGCCTTCAAAGCGATGCCCGCGTTTGATCAGCACCAGCCCCAGCTCCTCTTCCAGGCTGCGGATCCGCATGGAAAGTGTGGGTTGCGTGATGTGGCAGGCGGCGGCAGCCTGGCCAAAATGGCGAATGTTATCTAGCGCAATCAGATACTTAAGCTGTTTTATGTCCATGAATTAACTCGCTTCGTCGTGTGACGTCGCTGATACAGGCGAACCTGTTACATCAAAATGTTATTTAAATGTTACATTCGGCAGTGGGTAAATTCAAGCGAACCGCCAGTGTTAGTGGCTGCTAACACTGGCGATAATTCATATAAAGAAGGTTAGCGGACAGGATCATTCGCCAGGATCTCTTTTGATCGCAGCGTGACTCTTACCGGAACCGACTTATAGGAAGGCGTACCGCTTTCACTGTCGATATAGTCCAGAGGCACCAGCACGTTTGCCTCCGGATAATAAGCGCCGACCGAACCACGGGCGATGGTATAGGCCACCACGGTGATATCTTCCAGCCGCATATCGCTGCCGGGCAATGCGGTATGGATATCCACCCTGTCGCCGTGTTCCAGACGCAGTTCCGCCATATCCTGCTCATTCATAAACAGCACATCACGGCGGCCAAAGATGCCGCGATAGCGGTCATCCATAGCGTAAATGGTGGTGTTGTATTGATCGTGGCTGCGCAGCGTAATCATCCGCAGCACGTCGCCGCCTTCAACCTGGACATTTTCATGCACTCCGTTAAACACGGAAAACATCGCTTTGCCGGTGGGGGTCGGCCAGACCCGACGAGTTGGCGGCAGCGGCATACGAAATCCGCCAGGGCGACGAATGCGTTCGTTGTAGCGCTCAAAACCGGGAATGGTCTGCTCGATCAGATCGCGGATTTTGTCGTAGTCGGCTACCAGCTCCATCCAGTCCACCCGGGTTTCCCGGAGCGTGGCCTGGGCCATGCCGGCCACAATGGCTGGCTCGGAGCGCAGCAGTTCAGAAGCCGGTCGTAGTTTACCCGCAGAGGCATGTACCATCGACATGGAATCCTCAACGGTAATCGACTGACGGCCGCTCTGCTGAATATCCAGTTCGGTGCGCCCCAGGCACGGCAGAATAAAGGTCTGTTTCGCCACCAGCAGATGGGAACGGTTCAGTTTGGTGCCTATATGTACGCTCAGATCCAACTTCTGCATGGCGGGAAAGGCGCGTGTGCGGTCGGGCATCGCCACCGCGAAGTTACCCCCAAGGCAGATTAGCGCCCTCGCCTCGCCGTCGATCATCGCCTGTAGCGCTTTTACCGCGTCGTGACCGTGGCGCTGCGGCGGCGTAAAGCCAAATACCCGCTGCAGGTTAGCCAGAAATTCGGCCCCCGGTTTTTCGGTAATGCCCACGGTACGGTTGCCCTGCACGTTGGAATGGCCGCGCAGAGGGCAGATCCCGGCTCCTGCCTTGCCGATATTGCCACGCATCAGCAACAGATCGGCAATCAAGCGCACGTTGGAAGTCCCCTTATTATGCTGGGTGATCCCCATCCCATAGGTGATGATGGTGGCGCGAGAGCGGGCATAGAGCACGGCAACCTGTTCAAGTTCCTGACGCTCCAGGCCGGATTCACGTTCGATCTCTGTCCAGCGGGTCTGGCGCAGATCGTCGGCAAAGGCCTCGAACCCCTGCGTGTGCTCATCGATAAACTGGCGATCCAGGATGCCGCCCTGCGCTTCCTCCATGGCCAATAGCGCTTTGCCAATGCCCTTCAGCGCTGCGGCATCCCCCCCGGCCTTCACCTGATAGTAAGTGGTGGCGATATTGGTAGAGCGTAGCGTCGCCATCTCGATAACGTCCTGGGGATCGGCGAAACGCTCCAGCGCCCGCTCGCGCAGCGGATTAAAGACGATCACCGGAACGCCGCGACGCGCCAGTTCATGCAGAGTGCCCATCATGCGCGGGTGGTTAGTGCCGGGATTATGGCCAATCGAGATCACCAGCTCGGTATCGTCAAAATCTTCCAGTGATACCGTTCCCTTACCAATGCCGATCGACTGCGGCAGCCCGACGCTGGTCGACTCGTGACACATATTGGAGCAGTCCGGAAAGTTATTGGTGCCCAGTTCCCGGGCGAACAGCTGAAACAGGTATGCCGCTTCATTCGATGCCCGACCAGAGGTGTAAAACTCCACCTGATCCGGCGCCATATCGCGCAGGTTTTCGCCGATACGCCGGAATGCTTCCTCCCAGGGAAGCGGCCGCAGGGTATCGCTGGCGCGATCGTAAACTAACGGATGGGTTAGTCGACCATAACCTTCCAGTTCAAAATCGCTTTTACTCAACAGCTCTGTGACGGTATTAGCGGCCAGAAACTCCGGCGTGACGCGCTTACTGGTGGCTTCCCAGGTCACCGCCTTGGCGCCATTTTCACAGAACTGAAATGTGGATTTATGCTCTTTATCGGGCCAGGCGCAACCCGGGCAGTCAAAACCGTCCGGTTGATTGGTTCGCATCAGGGTAGCCGGGGCATTGAAAGCGTCCATCTGCGTACGCACTGCAATGGCCGTCGCCTTTAATGCCCCCCATCCTCCCGCCGGGCCGTCATAAGGACGTACGCCAGGCACGGCGCGTTTTTTATTATTCATATGCACTCCTGAATCCACATTTTATGATTTACAGCATTCCACACCGCGCTCAGGTAATCGCAGTAAAGGTCACGGTTTATTTCCTTCGACGGGAGCAAATAACCCTGGTATCAGTGTCTGAATTGACGCGCAGTGGGCGATGATGGTGCCGTTTTGTTAACCAAATAGTAACACTCAGGGGGAATATGTATAATCAATGTTATCTATAAAGTGTTAGATGTAACTTATTTGCTTAACTGAAGCTAAAACCCCGTTCAGTTTCATTTGAGGGGGCCTTCCCCCCCTCGCCTGGATTTACTTATCGGTTAATTTGCCGATAATGTCCCTTACCAGCCGCACCCGGTCGTCATTAGGGAACCACTTATTGGCCAGCATAATTACGGCAGTCTTTTCCGCCGGGATAAACACCGCATAGGTGGAAAAACCGTTGGTGGAGCCGGTCTTATTGTACCAGGTACTGCCGCTGGCAATCTGGGGCGGCATGATGGCGCTGGTGCGCATTCCATTCATAATCCGGCTGCCGCTGTTACCTGCCACCAGCCTTTGTTCACTCACAGGCCAGGGATAATATTCCCACATCATGGCCTGGGTGAAGTCCCGGGTATGAAAATAGCCCTGATGGGTAGCAGAAATCGCTGTCTGCCAGTCGCTATCCACCTTCTGCTCGCCCATGTTGATAGCCAGCCAGCGGATCAGATCGGCAGAACTGGATTTCAGGCCGTAAGATTCGGCATCCAGCGGCCCTGGCGTCACCCTGACCGGCTGGTCTTTTTTGTTATATCCCTGAGCGTAGTCCCCCATCTTGTTCGGTGGTACTTCTATCCAGGTATGGTGCATCCCCATGGCTGGTAGCAGGCGCTTTTCCATGGCTGTTTTAAAGGGCAGATCCAGTTGCCGGGCGCTGATCATTCCCAACAGCCCAATGCCGAGGTTAGAGTAAACCCGGCGGGAACCTGGGGGCGAAGGTAGCCGCCAGGCTTTATACCAGGCCATCAGTTGCGGGGTATTCTGCACGCTGTCCGGCACAAATAGCGGCAGACCGGAAGTATGGGTCGCCAGGTTGAGCAGCGTGACCTGGTCTAAGGCGCCATTCTTTAGTTCCGGCATTCGGTGGCTGACCGGGTCGCGCCACTTCATCTTTCCCTGCTCTACTGCATAACTGGCCAGAGTAGCGGTAAATGTCTTGCTCAGGGAGCCTATCTCAAACAGCGTATTTTCACTGACCGGCGCCTGGCTTTGCTTCGAAGCCACACCGTAGTTATAGAAACGGGTTTTGCCGTCGCGCAGCACCGCAATCGCCATGCCCGGTAGCTGATATTTAGCCATTACCGGTTTTACCGCATCGTCAATCGCGCTGTCACGCTGTTGAGCCATCGCGCTGAACGCGCAGCACAGCGTCAGCCCGGCAGCGATAAGTCGCATTGTTATCATCATAATGCCCTTTTTTGTTGTTAAGGTGTTACAGCCAGCAGCGCCTGGATCATTCCGGTATACGGCAATTAATGCAACCACAAGATGTAATGTTATAAAACTGTAATAAATGGCTCTTACACTGCTTGCTGGTCAAGTCACTGAGACAGGAAGCCATAATGAGCAGACCTTTAACCGCCGTATTTAAACAAGAGCACCGGGAAGAGATTAGCAACCATAGCGATAATCGTGCTTTTTCCCAGGTTGTCAGCGCCAGTTTTTCGCGACGTCGCTTTTTACAGATGGGTATGGTTGCCGGCGCCGCCGTAGCCCTGCCGTCATTACTGACACCGCAATACGCAAATGCGAAAAGTCGGGTCGCCCGCGCGGTCTCGCTGGGTTTTTCCAGTATTCCGGTCTCTTCGGAGGATCGGGTCATTGTGCCCGAAGGCTATATCGCCCGCCCCTTTTACCGCTGGGGAGATCCGGTAGGCCTGCACAACAATATGCCGAGCTTTAAATCCGATGCCACCAATAGTACCGCTGAACAGGCAGCTCAGGCAGGCATGCACCATGACGGTATGGCCTGGTTCAGCCTGCCTCGTGGTTCTGATAACGTCGAACATGGCTTGCTGGCGATGAACCACGAATACATCGATAACGGCCTGCTGTTTCCGGATGGTATGGCCGACTGGCGGCTGGACAAAGCCCGCAAGGGGCAGAATGCCATGGGGGTTTCGATTATCGAGGTTCAAAAGCGTGCGGATGGCTGGACGGTGGTTCGCCCTTCCGAATATGCCCGTCGTATCACGGTCGGAACGCCAATGCAGCTTTCCGGCCCGGTGCGCCATCATGCGCTGATGAAAACCGCCGCCGATCCGGCGGGCGAGACGGTGCTGGGTACCATGCAGAACTGTTCCTGCGGGCATACGCCATGGGGAACTTACCTGACCTGTGAAGAGAACTGGTCGGATATTTTTGTGAAGCGTAGCACGCGGAATACGCTGGAGCAGCGCTACGGTATCAGCGACAGCGATGAATCCTACCGCTGGAATGAGGTGGATGAGCGCTTCAACGTCGATAAAACGCCCAACGAGCCCAATCGTTTTGGCTGGGTGGTGGAAATCGACCCCTATGACCCGAACTCCATCCCGCGCAAGCATAGCGCGCTGGGGCGTTTTAAGCATGAAGGTGCCACTGTGACGCTGGCGGACGACGGGCGCGTCGTCGTTTATATGGGGGACGATCAGAAGTTTGAATATATCTATAAGTTTGTTTCCGACGGTCGTTACGAGCCGGAAAATCGCGAATCCAACCTGCGCCTCCTTGAGTCCGGCACCCTGTACGTGGCTCGTTTTAACGACGATGGCAGCGGCGAATGGCTACCGCTGGTGCACGGAAAAAACGGTCTTGATGCCGACAATGGTTTTTTCAGCCAGGCTGAGGTGCTAATCAAAACCCGACTGGCGGCTGATCAACTGGGGGCCACTAAAATGGATCGTCCGGAGTGGATTGCCGTCGATCCTTATCATAACGCCAGCGTCTACTGCACGCTGACCAACAACAGCGAACGCGGCGATAAAGGTAAAGCACCGGTCGATGCCGCCAATCCCCGGGCGAAGAATTTATTTGGTCATATTATACACTGGAGCGAAGCCGACGACTCACCGGCCTCTACCCGCTTCCAGTGGGATATTCTGGTGCTGGCAGGCCGTACCGACACTGACGATCAAAGCGCCAAAGGCAGTATGCAGGGAGCGGCCTTCGGCAGTCCGGATGGTCTCTCTTTCGATAATCGCGGCGTACTATGGATCCAGACCGATGTGTCATCGTCCACCATTAATCAGAAGGCCTATACCGGCATGGGCAACAACCAGATGGTAGCCACGGTGCCCGGCACTAACGAATACCGCCGTTTCCTGACCGGCCCCCGGGGCTGCGAAATTACCGGTATTGCTTTTACGCCGGATAACCGCACGCTATTTATCAATATCCAGCACCCGGGCGAAGGTGGTGATGTCTCTGACCCGAAGAACCCCCAGGCGGTTTCCAGCTGGCCGGATGCCGAACCCAACGGGCGGCCCCGTTCGGCCACCGTGGTGATAACACGGGAAGATGGTGGAATTATTGGCACCTGATAATGAAGGCCGCCTTCTGGCGGCCTTTATTAATTCAGAAACAGAGCGCCGGAGCCGTCTGTAATCCTCTCCCTGGAGAGGGAACGTGCCTCAGATAACGGCGGCGTTAACATCACGGATATGATCCCGGGTCAGGCGGTACACGACCGGGCTCAGAAAGGCCAGCGCAATTAAATTGGGAATGGCCATCATGGCGTTCAGGGTATCGGCAAGCAGCCAGACAAAGTCCAGCGACTGAGTGGCACCTACAGGCAAAGCGATGATCCAGGCAATACGAAATGGAACGATCGATTTAGGCCCGGCAAGAAACTGGATACATTTTTCACCATAAAAACTCCAGCCCAGAATGGTGGTGAAAGCAAAGATTGCCAGCGCTATAGCCACAATGTAGTTACCACCGGGAATAGCGCTGGAGAACGCGACCGATGTGAGCGTTGCTCCCGTTTCGCCGCTCAGCCACTGACCGCTGATGATAATGGTCAGTCCGGTGACCGAGCAGACGATAATGGTATCAATAAAGGTACCCAGCATGGCGATCAGCCCCTGACGAATTGGATTCTGGGTTTTTGCTGCCGCGTGAGCGATAGGCGCGCTGCCCAGCCCCGCTTCGTTGGAAAAAACGCCGCGCGCGACCCCGAAGCGAATGGCGGCCCATACTGCCGCCCCGGCAAAACCGCCCTGGGCGGCCACCGGCGTAAAGGCGGATTTAATAATCAGCTCGAACGCCGCCGGAATGGCGGAAGCATTCAGCGCCAGTACGATAATTCCGGCGCCGAAGTAACCGACCGTCATCACCGGTACCAGTTTGCCCGCCACGTCGGCAATACGCTTAATTCCGCCAATCAGTACGGCGCCGACCAGAATCACCAGAACAGCGGCGGTTATCCAGTGAGAAACGCCAAAGTTACTGTTCAGGGCATCGGCAATGGAGTTGGCCTGCACCGTATTGCCGATGCCAAATCCGGCGATACTGCCGAAAAAAGCAAACAGGGTTCCCAGCCACATCCATTTCGCGCCCAGTCCATGCTTGATATAGTACATGGGGCCGCCGACGTGATTGCCATTTGCGTCCTGTTCGCGAAAGCGTACTGCCAGCACCGCTTCGGAATATTTAGTGGCCATCCCCACCAGCGCCGTCATCCACATCCAGAACAGCGCACCGGGCCCACCCATCACGACCGCAGTTGCCACCCCGGCGATATTTCCGGTGCCAATTGTCGCCGAAAGTGCGGTCATCAGCGCATTAAAGGGGGATATCTGCCCTTCTCCCCGATGCTGGTTTCGTTCGAACAGCAGCCGGAAGCCGGTGCCTAATTTACGGATGGGCAGAAACGCCAGCCGGATTTGCAGGAAGATGCCAATGCCAAGAATGCCAATCAGCATTGGTACCCCCCATACTACGCCGTTTATGGCCGACAGCCATGATGTGATGAGTTCCATATCTCGCTCCTGAACGTTTGCAATGTCATTACGTCAATTATTGTTATGTCAATTTGTTACGGAGATGTAACTCAAAACCGGCGCCGATACCAATAGCAAATCCCAATGACTCTAGCTGGCTCACATTAACGATTTCAGTCCTTGCACTGTTGAAAAAAACAGCTATGGAATGTGACGTTGTCACAAGAAACAATGAAAATCCCCCCATCAGATGCTACCTTACTGCGTGATGTCCCACTTTCCGGAGCAAACGCGAATGAAAAAAGTCTTTATTATCGGCGGCGCAGGTAATGTCGGCCGCAGTCTGGTGCAACAGCTTTCCCGAACGGGCCATCAGGCACTGGCGATGTACCGTCATCCTGAGCAGGAAGCGGCGCTTAAACTGCTGGGTGCCACGCCGGTTCCTGGCGATCTACTGGCGCTGGATGAAGCGGCGCTGGCGGGCCTTATTGCCGGCAGCGATGTGGTGGTCTTTAGCGCTGGCGCGGGCGGGAAAGGTGGAAAAGAGATGACTGACGCCATCGATGGGCGCGGGCTGGAAAAGGCAGTAGCTGCCGCTGAAAAGGCTGGCGTATCGCGCTTTTTGTTGGTTTCCGCCTTCCCGGAAGCCGGACGCGGTAAAGAAAATCCTTCTGATACCTTTGAAAACTACATGGCGGTGAAAAAGCAGGCCGACGTGCATCTTGCCGCCAGCACGCTGGATTGGGTGATAGTGCGCCCCGGCACCCTGACCAACGATACGGGTAGCGGTCGCATTCATGCTGGACTTGCCATCGCCTATGGCAACATTGCGCGTGAAGACGTGGCAGCGACTCTCGCCGCCCTGGTCGAAACACCCGCCGTCAGCCGTAAGATCATCGAAGTGACCGAAGGTGACACCCCTGCGCTTCAGGCCGTGCAAGGGCTGGTTTAACGTGCGGAATACTCGTCATAAAGCGCGATGTTTAACAGGCTCAGATACTCACCCAAATGTCCGATTTCCGCGCAGCTATTGGTAAATATCGAAAAATCGCGGTAGTTCGCTGCCGCTTTTACTCAAGTTAAGATTAATTTTTTATTCAGGCTCTGAAAATGTTAAGGTTCTCACGGATTTTTCTCTGGAGCTTTTATGGATAACACGATAAATCAGGATCCCAATACGTCCCCTCACAAACCAAAAACCATCAATCCCCCAGTATTTTACGGTTCCGCCATACTGATTGCCGCGCTGGTACTGTTTGCCGCACTGTTTCCCAAACGCGCCGATATTTGGTTCAAAGCGTTACAGCAGGCTATTTTCACCAATGCCAGCTGGTTCTATGTTCTGACAGTAGCGTTAATACTGCTGACGGTGGCCTTTCTGGGCATGTCGCGTTACGGCAATATTAAGCTGGGGCCGGACCATGCAACGCCTGACTTCAGCTATTTTTCATGGTTCGCCATGCTGTTTTCCGCCGGGATGGGTATCGGACTGATGTTTTTCGGCGTTGCCGAACCGGTAATGCACTATATGTCGCCGCCCACCGGTACCGCGGAAACGGTACAGGCGGCCAAGGAGGCGCTACGGCTGACCTTCTTCCACTGGGGGCTGCACGCCTGGGCTATCTACGCCATTGTGGCGCTCATCCTTGCCTACTTCAGCTACCGTCATGGCCTGCCGTTGACCCTGCGTTCGGCGCTCTATCCGATTATCGGCGATCGTATCTATTCGATTCCTGGTCATATTGTCGATATCTTTGCGGTAATCGGCACCGTATTTGGGGTCGCCACCTCGCTGGGCTACGGTGTATTGCAGGTTAATGCAGGCCTGAACCATCTGTTCGACCTGCCGATTAACGAAACCACCCAGGTTATCCTGATTGTTGTGATCACCGCGATGGCGACGCTGTCGGTGGTGAGCGGCCTGGATAAAGGTATTCGCATCCTTTCTGAACTCAATTTGTGGATGGCCCTGCTACTGTTAGTGCTGGTCATTACCCTGGGGCCAACGGTGCTGCTGCTGAAGTCCTTTGTGGAAAATACCGGCGGCTATCTGTCGGAGATTGTCAGCAAGACCTTTAACCTCTATGCCTACGAGCCCAAATCCAGCGAATGGCTGGGGGGCTGGACCCTGTTCTACTGGGGATGGTGGATCTCCTGGTCGCCGTTCGTCGGCATGTTTATCGCTCGCGTGTCCCGTGGCCGTACCATTCGGGAATTTGTGACCGGCGTACTGTTTGTTCCTGCGGGTTTTACCCTGATCTGGATGACCGTTTTCGGCAATAGCGCTATTGAGATGATTGCCCATAAGGGAGCCACTCAGCTGGCGGAAATCGTTCAGAGCGATGTTTCACTGGCGCTGTTTAACTTCCTGGAACATTTCCCGTTCTCTCAGGTTCTGTCATTCCTGGCTATGGCGATGGTGGTGGTCTTCTTCGTGACTTCCGCCGATTCCGGTGCGATGGTAGTGGATACCCTGGCCTCCGGCGGCGCCAAACACACCCCGGTGTGGCAGCGCATCTTCTGGGCAGCGGCAATGGGCGTGGTGGCCATTACTCTGCTGCTGGCGGGCGGTCTTTCCGCCCTGCAAACCGTGACTATCGCCAGCGCCCTGCCATTCTCGATTGTACTGCTGACATCCATGTGGGGGCTGCTGAAAGCGCTGAAGGTCGACTTCTATAAAAAGGAGAGTCAGCAGGTTACCACCATCGCTCCGGCCGCCCGTAATCCGATGTCCTGGCAGCGTCGCGTGCGCCAGATAGCCTGGTATCCGAAACGTTCCCAGGTCCGGCGCTTTATGGAAGAGGTGATCCATCCGGCCATGAATATGGTGAGTGAAGAGCTGGAAAAGCAGAATGCCCGCTCCAGCGTTGATAACGCTCATGAAAACCGTATTCGCCTGGAAGTGGACTTTGGCGATGACGTTAACTTCGTTTATGAAGTGCGGCTGCGTCCCTACACTCGCCCTGCCTTTACGCTATTTGAGCTGGAAGAGGAAGAGCGCGAAGGTGACCAGAAGTACTACCGTGCTGAAGTTTACCTCAAGGAAGGCGGTCAGGATTACGATCTGATGGGCTGGTCTCAGGATCAGATAATCCACGACATCCTCGACCAGTATGAGAAGCATATTCACTTTCTGCATCTGGTACGTTAACTCCCCTGCCATGCCCCGCAACCGCGGGGCATGGCGAACCACAGCGCCCATCAGTGAAGCCATCATAATAAAAAACAACTTTTGCGATTATTTTATGGATAATCAAATTTTAAAATGTTTATTTTTTATTGGCTTAAAATCCTCCTGGTTAAATTTCCTGGTTATCTACATAAAATAATATTTTTTATATATTGAAATTCATTTTTCTGGGATATATAAAAAACAGGCGGCCGGTCAATGGCTGCCTTTTCCAAATCTGAGTATTAATGGAGGAAATAATGATGATTAAGGAACTGAGCGAAGTTGAAATTGAACAGGTATCTGGTGCTGGTATTATCGCCGATATTGGCGGTGCCATCGGCGGCGCTATTGGTGGTATTGTAGACGCCAGCACGGCGCTGGGCGGCCTGGATACCAATGCCGCTGCCCCAGCGGCTACTCTGGGTCAGGGTATTGGGAGTATCCTGGAACTCAATCCTGTTGGCGCAATTAGCCAAATTGGTAGCGGTGTGGTTGGCATTGTTGGTTTTGGTATTGACGCGATTAGTCAGATTATCGCAAATAGAAAATAACCATCTGGCGTTAAATAAGAATTTTCATTGAATGAGAATATTCATTGAGAATAAACCTGTTCCATATTCTTAACTAAAAAGCCACCGGCAGGTGGCTTTTTTAATAATGGGGAAATGCGTGCACTGATTATTTTTCCCTGCATTCCTGATTAAGCAATCTCACGTCCACGAACAGCCCATCGGGATCGTAACGTTGTCGCAGTTCCATCAGACGCTGCCAGTTTTGCGGCGCGTAACAGCGCGCCAGGCTATTCGAACGCCCTTCCAGATCGAACTCGTTGATATAACAGGCTGTGGAGAACGGCGCCAGGCGGTCGTAAAGCTGGCGTAGCCAGCGCTGGTTTGCGTCGTCCTGAGCGGGAGCGTCCCATTGCAGATAGCTGGAAACAAAGAAACGCCCTCTGGCTGACCAGGCCGCATCCGGATACTGCTGATGACCGCGCCAGACGATAAGCGTCATCCCATCCGGCGCTGGCTGGGACGGTAGCTGAGCGTCCAGCACCTGAGCGACCTCATAGATGCTGTTGGTCACGATATTGTCGCTACGCACCCGTTCATGAGTCAGCATTGCCTCACCCTGCTGGTAGATCTCCTCAAAACTGCTATTCGGGTTTTCTGATATCGTCGTGCGTTGCGCAGCCGGAATATGGCGCAGAAACGCCTGTTGCAGTTGCTCACACTCTTCAGAATTCTGTCCAAAGGCGATGGTGTTCAGCATCAAAAACGGCGGATTACCGTCACGGGGCGGTAGAATGCCCAGCATGATCTGCAGGTTCGGCTCTGTCGCTTCGTTTTCAATCGTTTCCAGTAGCGGCCCCAGTGCCTGCCAGGGTAGCTGACAGGCATGATTGGCGATATGTGGCCTGGGATAGCAGCGCAGATAAAAATCGGTCACGACGAAGAAAGCATTAGGGCCCGCGCCTCTTGCCGCCCAGAACAGATCCGGATTTTGCGTCGCGCTGGCATGTCGTCGTTGACCATCGGCAGTGATGAGATCGAGCGCTTCCACGTTGAATACGCTCATCCCGCCCCACGCCGCAGAATTGATCCCCATGCCTCCCCCCAGCAGAAAGCCTCCGAGCGCCACCCCGCCGCCATGCCCGGTGGGAAAGGCCAGGCTGTGAGCATCCAGCGCGTGGGTAAGCTGGCGCGAGGTTGCGCCCGGGCCGACTCTGGCCCGCATCGTTTCAGGTTCCACCGATATTTCATTCAGGGCCGACACATCCAGCAGGATACTGTTATGACGCAGAAAGCAACCCGCGTAGCTGTGGCCACCAGTGCATACCGACAGCGGATGACCCAACCCGGCGGCGAAGCGTACCGTTTCGAGCACATCCTCGATGCTGGCGGCCCGGACAATCATTTCAGGCAGTCGACCAAAATCGCGGCGGTTCCACACCGACTGGCTCAGCCAGCCGCTATATTCAGGGTGATAGCGGGATCGTGCACGTCCCGCCAGGCGATGAACAAAACACCGCCAGGCATCGGCAGAATGCAGGTTTTCAGTCATAAGGCGCTCCCATCAATAGGTTCCGGTATGATTTACAGTCTGGGGGTATGGCGTAGACGATTGCTGGTAATGGTATACAAGCGTTCCGGTTGCAGCCCCAGACGGGTTTTAATTTTGGCGTTGAGGCGCCCGGCTTCAAGGCGCGGGATCCCCTGCTGAAAGGCATAGCGGTAGGCATTGGCGAAGGCCAGGGTATAGGGACTAAAGGATACCTGGTCGTAGCGCATTCCGGCGGACCACAGATGCAGCGCCTGGGGCTCCTGGAAGCAGAACATCCCGGCGATCAGCTCACCTTCTTGCTCGATGAGATTCAGACGTACCAGATCCCCGCACTGACGAACAAAACGCGCCAGGGGACCGGCCGGGAAATAGTGCGGCGTGCCGTGACGGGCAGTCGTTTCCTGGCACAGCACCGCCAGTTGCTCAAGGCGATCGTCAAATGGCGGCGCCAGCATGGAAAGCGTGGCCGAGCTGGCTTCAAATTTGCGAATCTGGCGACGCATTTCACTGCGACCGCTGTAGGGTAAGCGGGCGACAAACTGGTCAAAATCGCTGTACTCCGCCAGTCCGGCATACCAGCGATCCAGCATGTAATTGACGTTCATCCCAAAAGCCCCGGCGTGCTGAAGTAGCCAGGGATCCTCAACGTTTAACAGGCCACAGTAACTGGCCCCCAGCTCTATCGCCAGCTCCCGCAGACGGCAAAACAGCGCATCATGCAGAGCTGATGTGTGCTGAGCGCAGGGAATGGTGGTGTCGAAGCAGTGCATAATATGGCTGGCGAGAATCGTCTCCCCACCTTCATCATGCAAACCGGCGTTTTCCGCCAGTACGCCAAAGGGATCCACCACCTTTAAGGTCTGAAGATAAGTCGGCAACATGGCCAGCATTTGGCCATGGGCGCGAATGACAAGATAACGGGTCTTAATCACGTCAAGCAGTGGCGATGTTTCTGCGGCCATCAGAAAACGCCAGTCATAAAATAGCGTTCCGGCACGGTTAACGTGCAACCGACTATATTCCTGCTCGGCAATTTCGCTCAGCGAGGAGTATATTTCAATGTTGATTTCCACGACTTCACCTCATCGTTATAAAAATAACAATGCTGATAAATTAGATCTGGTGTGATTTTGAGGTTGGGGTTAATAATTCGCAAGCCAATTACTTACCTTGCTGACAATACCCCTCCACTAGCATTGAATGCGGTTTCTGTAAATAATCCGTCAGGCATTCGGAAACCGGATTCGGGGGTTGAGGATTGGACCAGGATATATGACAGAGACCGGCCATTTCCAGCGCCCGATTAAGCGTGGCGTGTGACCAGTACCAGGCCGTTATCTGTAATGGCTTATCGTCCCCTGGCAGATGTAACATGACCGGTGTTCCTTCCTGATGCGGCGTAGCCGAAGTCAGTTTGAAACCACAGGGGGCATAGTACTGTTCTTGTGGATCGTAGTGCGGACTTAATGGCAGCGTTACCAGGCGGCCGCCGGGACGCAGCAGTTTCACCATGCTGGACGCCATTTGTATCAGTTCAGCTTCCGTGCTGGCGTATGGCAAAACATAAACCCCCAGCACCAGGTCGAACTGACCTTCCAGTCCATCCAGGCTGGAATAGTATTCAATGCCCTGCGGTTGCTGACTTTCTCGCGCCCGGGCGTAATCCAGCATACCGCCAGCGGCATCATATCCCACCATACGGCCAGCCCCCTGCGACTTTAATAAACGGGAGTAGTGGCCCGGGCCGCAACCGAAATCAAGAATACTCAGTCCAGATATATTACCAATTTTTTCCAAAAGTGCCGGTGTTTCAATTTCCTTACGGAATGGCCACGCCATCATTCCTTCATATAATGGCGCCAGATTATCAAATTGCTCACTGAGATTGATGTTCGACATTTTATTTTTCCTGGCTTCGCTAGTTTTAGCGTCTGATAATGTATAGCCGATAAAAAATAGGAGGACAAACTCAAAGGGCATTTTTTTATGAGGTTTTTTGAATTTTCTTTATGGCTCAAGGAAGTATCATTAAAGATCAAAAGAAATAGTTTCCGACAGTCATTTCTTTTAGGGGGAATAACGCAGAGAGAATAAATACTGTCAAGCAATTAGGGTGATGATTCCCCGGCCTTACCCAATAACGCGCCATGACCGCGATTATCAATGCGTTAATCACGGTCATGGCAGGGAGTGTGAGCAGTCATTACTGCGGCGGTCTGGCCTCACTCACTCGACGGACAGGCATTCGTTGCGGGCGGACAGCGTTTTTATCCAGCATGCCCTGCAGATAGTGCTCTATCTGCTCCAGACTACGGCCGCGAGTTTCCGGCACGCATTTAATGAC
Organism: Rosenbergiella sp. YN46; assembly: GCF_036620675.1. NCBI lineage: Bacteria > Pseudomonadati > Pseudomonadota > Gammaproteobacteria > Enterobacterales > Erwiniaceae > Rosenbergiella > Rosenbergiella sp. YN46. The sequence goes on along the minus strand of NZ_JAZHEE010000005.1, from coordinate 163,891 downwards.
GAAGAGACCACCGAATACCCCGACGGCGGCGAAAATAAAGAACGCGCCGGACAGCCCCACCCAGGCCAGCAGAATCGGAAAGAATAGCGAGATCAGGAAGTTGGCGATCCACATGGCGAAGACCGCCCCTCCCATAAAGATGCCGCGCAGTCTGGTTGGGAAGATCTCCGACAGCAGCAGCCAGGTCACCGGCGACAGTGCCCCCTGCTGGAAGCACAGGAACATCAACATGCCCGCCAGTACCATATAGCTGCGTACCGCATCCACCTCGCCGTTAACCGTTTCCGGCATCAGGGCGCTGACGGCACCGATGAACAGCAGACACAGGGTGCAGCCGAACTGCCCCAGCATGGTCATGGTGCGTCGGCCAATGCGTCCCAGCAGCCAGATTCCCACAAAGGTCATCACCACCGATACCACGCCGTTAGAAACCGTTGCGAACAGCGCGGCGTTATCGCTCATTCCTACGGCAGTTAACATGGTAGGCGCATAGTACATAATGGTATTGACGCCGGTCAGCTGCTGGATAACCGCAATACCCACGCCGATAAAGAACAGCTTCATTAGCCACGGCGTCATTATCTCTTTCAGGGATGGTTTGCCCCTCGCCCGCTGTTCTTCCAGGGTCTCTTCAATTTCCATGAGTTCCCACTCAACGTCTTCTTTGGCCCGGGTACGCTCCAGTACCCGTCGGGCCTCGGCGAGCCGCCCTTTCATGGTATACCAACGCGGTGTATCGGGCATAAACAGCATGCCGAACCACAGCAGAATTGCCGGCAGCGTCGCCAGCGCCAGCATCCAGCGCCAGGTGGTATCGCCGCCCCAGATTTCATGGAAGGTGGCGTTAGAAATATAGGCCAGCAACTGACCGGAAACGATCATCAGCTCCTGTAAAGTGACCAGTTGGCCCCTGCGGTTAGCTGGTGCGATTTCTGCAATATAGACAGGAACGGTGGCGGCAGCTCCGCCAACGGCCACGCCCAGCACCAGACGGAAGAAAACCATCCAGCTTACGTCCGGCGCCAGCGCGGTACCCGCCGCACCGATAGCAAAAATCACCGCCAGCCAGATAATGATTTTCTTACGTCCCGCCGCCGTGGCCATATGACCGGCAAGCAGCGCGCCGAATGCGGCGCCAAACAGCAGTGAGCTGGTGACCAGCCCGGTGGTGAAAGGCGTCAGGTGTAGCTCTTTGCCCATAAACAGCAAGGCGCCGGAGATAACGCCGGTATCGTAGCCAAACAGCAGACCCCCCAGCGTAGCGATAAGCGCCACCACTTTCACAAAAGGCGTCACCGGGGTATCACTGTTCGGCCCGGATGCCTTATTGGTCGTGAGATAGTCATCTTTAGTAGTCATAGCGACTCCTGGGTAAGAGGTTGAACCGGCTTTCTCCGGCTCTTCGGCCGGAATGCCTTACAGCAATTTAGATCAAATGTTTCATGTGAATAAATAATGGAAATTTAGTTTTGCGATGCCGATCGTTAATTATTTATTAACGCAATGAAATAGCGAGGTTTTTATTGCACGAAAACAAGGCTAACGATTTGAAAACTAGTGATTTTTATGGAGTTTGAAGGGCGCGCAAAGTGAACCGCAGGAGCGAAACTTTCGGTTCCTGGAAGGGATGAAATGAAAAGCCTGACCGACGTGCGCCGTCGGCCAGGAGGGATGTCAGATCCCAGCGGTTTCCCGAATGTAACGCCGGGCTTTTATTGCGTATTCCAGCGGGTTAGCCAGCGCCGGATCCTGTTCAGCCTCTACCACCATCCATCCGCGGTAGCCGCCTTCTTCCAGAATACGGAACACCGGGCGGAAATCGATCGCGCCATCGCCAGGTACGGTAAAGGTACCCCGCCGTACGCCATCCAGGAACGAGAGACCCTGACTGCGAACTTCGTCGATCATTGCCGGACGCACATCTTTCAGATGGACATGATTGATACGCGACAGATAACGGCGCAGAACGTCGAGCATGGCCTCATCGCTACCCTCGGAGTACCAGATATGTCCGGTGTCGTACAGCAGGTAAACATTATCGTCCACCAGCCCCATAAAGCGCTCGATCTCCTGAGGCGTCTGGATTCCGGTGCCCATGTGGTGATGCAGACAGACCTGCATTCCCTTGCGCGCCGCTATTTGTCCGAGTTGATTGTAGCCTTCCGCCACTCGCTGCCACTGGGCGTCGCTGAATACCGGTTTTCCATCGCCCAGAACCGGCACCGCCAGCCCCTGAATGCTGCCGCTCTGCTCCGAACAGCCGATCACTCTGGCGCCCATGGCATGCAGGAACTCCATGTGGTTGATAAATTGATCCAGCGTTTTTTCGCGCTCGCCGTCGGCAAAGAAGGTGCTGAACCAGGCGTTACAGATCTCCATACCGCGCAGTGCCAGCATTGGTTTTAGCAGCGCCGGATCGCGCGGATATTTGCTGCCTACTTCACAGCCGGTAAAGCCCGCCAGCGCCATTTCGCTAACGGTTTGCTGGAAGGTGTTTTCGCTACCCAGCTCCGGCATATCGTCGTTGGTCCAGCCGATAGGCGCAATGCCCAACCTGACGTTCTCTTTGTTCATGATAATCCTCGATAAAAAGCGTTATCGGCTTAGCGACCGAGCAACTCCCGCTCGATCAGTTCGCGGGTTTCCACCGCCTGGTATTTCATCTTTTCCGGATAGCCGAACAGCGCGGCAGCGACAATGGGTTCGCCGCCGACTTTAAACTGACGATCGGCGAAGCCCGTTTCCCTCAGAGTGCGGAACAGCGTAGTGAAATCCACTTCCCCTTCCCCCGGCGCCACGTGCTGATGTACGGCGGCGTCCACCCCAGGTGGATTGACGATATAGCGACAGTGACGGGTATGATTCATGGTGTCGGCAACCAGCACGTGGGAGAGATCGTCGCCCGCGTAACGCAGCATGCTTTCCACGTCCCCTTTGCCTTTGTCGTAGTAGAAGGTATGGGGCACGCTGTAGACATACTTCAGGTTATCGCTGCGAAACGATTGCACCAGATCGACGGTGGCGTCACTCTCTTCGCAGAAGTCCCAGGGATGCGCCGGTAGCTCGACCCGAATGCCTTCGCGTTCGAAAATGGGCAACAGCTCCTCCATGGAGCGATAAAACATTTCGTCGCAGATTTCCGGCTGATTAGGATCGCCGGACAGTTCGGTGTTGATTACCTGAACGTCCATCTCCACGGCTATCTCGATCATCCGCTTCCAGTTTTTTACCGCTGCCTGGCGCCGCATTTCATCCGGCCCCGACCAGCGATAGACGCAGATAAACGAAGAGAGCTCCACGCCGTTATTCCTGAGCGCGCGCTTATATTCCGTCATCACTTCACGTCCGGCTCTGGGGTGTTTATAAAACGGATTAATCTGCGGATGGGGCGACTGTTCAATATAGCGATACCCCCATTCAGCCACCTGCTGCACCATGCGGGTAATGCCCAGATCTTTAATCACATCGACGTCGAATGCTATCTTCATAACGGCTACCTCTTAAGCGCTTCAGCGAGGGTAAAAGTCGGGACGCGGCGGCATTTCTACCGGCTCTACGCCGCCGCTCTGCTGGGCTTTCAGGCAGGCATCGGCGGCGACTGAGGCGGCATAGCCGTCCCAGGCCGACGGGCCGCGCAGTTCGCCGGACTTCACGTCGTTAATAAAGGCCTGCAGCTCTACGTCGTAGGCGCGGATAAAGCGATCCTTCCAGTCGGTCAGAATTTCTGTCGCCAGACGCGCCTGCTTACGCATCTGTACCGAGGCGGGTTCAGGCAGACGGGCGATACCGCTCTCACCGACCACTTCGCACTGAATGTCGTAGCCATACTGGCAGTTCACAAAGATTTCGACATCGATTCGTACGCCGCTGCGGGTTTCCAGCAGCACTATCTGCGGGTCGCGCAGGTTTGCGTGGGCGTTGGAAGTGGCGCGAGGGAAGATGACCTGAGCCGAAACATAGTCGTCGTTCAGCAACCAGCGCAGCACGTCCAGTTCGTGGATCAGGGTATTGGTAATCGCCATATCGGTGCTGTAGCTTTCGTTCACCGCCGCATTGCGATGAGCGCAGTGCAGCATCAACGGCGTGCCAACGTCCCCCTGTTCAATGACCTGCTTCAGTGCCTGATAGCCGTCATCGTATGGCCGCATAAACCCAACCTGCACCAGGCGACGGCCGGCACGCATTTCGGCATCGACGATGCGGCGACAGCCTTCGGCGCTCATCGCCAGCGGTTTTTCGCAGAATACCGGCTTGCCGGCAGCAATTGCTGCCAGGGTGAATTCTTCATGGGTCGGATCCCAGGAGGTGACCAGTACCGCCTGGACATCGGGATCGGCAATGAGCGCATGGCCGTCATCGTAAATTTTCGCCTCCAGCCCCAGCGCCGATACCGCGCTGCGGGCGCCTTCGGCGTTGATGTCTGATACCGCGACCACGCTGGCGCCCTGTAACACGCGTTCACAGCGACGAATATGCTCTTTGCCGATGGCGCCTGCGCCAATTACTCCTATTTTTAGCATCATGATCTGCTCCGGTTTAGTAGTCTCGCGCCTGCGCGCGTTTTTCCTGCATTTGCTCCGCCGCACGACGGATGCGTTCGGAGCTGGAGACCGCTGCCACGCCAACGTGCCACCAGCTGAAATATTTGTGCACCATGGTTTTGGGCAGCACTTTTACATCAATCAACGTACTGACAGGGCTGTTGCGCGCTTCTGCCAGCGCCGTTTCCAGATCCTCCAGTCGGGTCACCCGCCATGTCCGACACCCGTAGCCTGCCGCAATAGCGGCGAAATCCACAGGTACCAGAGCACCGCGCAGCTCCCCGCTGTCGGCGTCGCGACGCCGAAATTCGGTACCGTAGCTGCCCATGCCGTGCTCCATTTGCAGGTTGTTGATACAGCCGTTGGCCATGTTATCGAACAGAATAACGTTGACCTTTGCGCCTTCCTGAATCGAGGTCACCAGTTCGGAGTGCAGCATCATGAATGAACCGTCCCCCACCAGGGCATAAACGTCGCGCTGCGGTTCGGCGAGCTTGACGCCCAGCGCAGCATTGACCTCGTAACCCATGCAGGAGTAGCCGTACTCCACGTGATAGGCGTCAGGCGATCGGGTACGCCAGGTACGCTGCAAATCTCCCGGCAGGCTACCGGCGGCCGCGACGATAACGGCATTTTCCGGCAGTTGTTGGTTCAGTACGCCCAGCACGCTGCTCTGGGTGATGACCGACCCGGTTATTTCACGAAATTCGCGAAACAGCTGCGTCCGGTCGATGCTGTCATCAATTTCTGGTACGAAATCCTGCTCGCGCCAGCGTACCTGCCACACTCGCTGGGTTTCCTGTAACTGGCGGGAGCGCGCACTCTGGAGCTGTTCGCCCCATCGGGACTGCCAGCCGCTGTCGGCCATTGAGGCAGTTAGCGCCTGGAGTGCTTCCCTGGCGTCTGCCACTACCCGGATGCCGTCCAGCTTCCAGGCATCGAACTCGCTGATATTGATGTTCAGAAAGCGCACGTCCGGGTGCTGGAAAATCCACTTGGAGGCGGTGGTGAAGTCGGTAAATCGGGTGCCTACGCCAATCACCAGATCCGCTTCTTTCGCCAGCAGGTTGGCGGCCAGACAGCCGGTTTCTCCCACGCCGCCCATGTTGAGCGGGTCGTCAGAAAGCAGCGTGCCCTTCCCGGCCTGGGTTTCCGCAATGGGGATCTCATGCTGGCGGGCAAAATTGAGCAGCGCCTCACCGGCATCCGAATAACGGGTGCCTCCACCGCAAATCAGCAGCGGACGCTGGCTGCGGCGCAGCGCTTCACAGGCATCGGCGATCTGGGCCGCAACGGCCGGGCGGCGATCCAGACGGTGTACGCGGCGAACAAAAAAGTGTTCCGGATAGTCCCAGGCTTCGGCCTGAACATCCTGGGGAAGCGCCAGGGTAACCGCACCACATTCCGCCGGATCGGTCAGAACCCGTATCGCGTTAAGGCAGGCGCTCATCAACTGTTCCGGGCGGGTAATGCGGTCCCAGTATTTGCTGACCGCCCGGAAAGCGTCGTTGGTACTGATGCTCAGATCCTGGCTCTGTTCAATCTGCTGCAAAACCGGGTCTGGCTGGCGGGTGGCGAAAACGTCCCCCGGCAGCAGCAGCAGAGGAATACGGTTAGCCGTGGCGGTAGCCGCCGCGGTGAGCATATTGGCGGCGCCAGGCCCCACCGATGAGCTACAGGCGATAATCTGACGGCGACGTCGCTGTTTGGCATAACCGATGGCGGCATGGGCCATGCCCTGTTCGTTACGGCCCTGCCATACCTTTAAGTCGCCGCTATCCTGTTCCAGCGCCTGTCCCATGCCCAGCACGTTGCCATGCCCGAAGATAGCGAAGATTCCTTTTACAAATTTGATCTCACGCCCGTCCACCTCAACAAACTGATTATCAAGGAATTTGACCAATGCCTGCGCCATTGTCAGCCTGATTCTGCCCATAGCCCTTTCCTTTATCGTGATACCGACGCCGGAACGACGCCGGCGGTAATGAAATATGATGGGATTATATGCAAACGTATTTTTCATAAAACATAAATACAGAAAAAACATTTCATTTTGCGAGGGCGATCAAACTCTCCATTTCGTTTTGGTTTTCATTCCATTTATTTCATCGCTACCGAAGTGAAACAATAACCCTACAATTACCCGACGAAACCACGGGGAGTGCCGGATACAGAGCCCGCAGGGTGATTAGTAATCTCATTCCATGTTGTAGTTGCTCTCACAAAAATGAACTATAAATTTCATTTTTCATTGATAATGAAATTTACGTTCGCCATACTGACATTCGTTGGTTAACCCGGCTGCATACGCGATCGAGCGCATGTGGGTAAAGTCAAGGTAAGCAGAGGAATCCGTAACTATGAATGCAGCAGTCAAGCGGCTTGATGTGATCTGTATCGGTCGCGTCGCCGTCGATCTCTACGCCCAACAGGTGGGAGCCAGACTGGAGGACGTCGCCAGCTTCGCTAAATACCTGGGGGGATCATCCGGTAACGTCGCCTGGGGTACCGCCATTCAGGGGCTGAAATCCGCCATGCTGGCCCGGGTGGGGGATGAGCATAATGGCCGCTTTATTCGTGAAACCCTGGAAAGCGCGGGCGTCAACACCGATTATCTGATCACCGACCCAACGCGGCTGACGGCGCTGGTCATGCTGGGTATTAAGGATCAGGAGACATTCCCGCTCATCTTCTATCGCGATAACTGCGCCGATATGGCGCTGTCGCCAGCTGATATCGATGAGGCGTGGATAGCTTCTTCCCGCGCGCTGGCGGTCACAGGCACCCACCTATCCCACCCCCAGACCCGGGCGGCGGTGCTGAAGGCGCTGGAATATGCCGGGCGCCACGGGCTGCGCCGGGCGCTGGATATCGACTATCGTCCGGTACTGTGGGGGCTGACCTCCCCGGGCGATGGTGAAACCCGCTATATCGAATCCGGCGCAGTGACCCGCCAGCTTCAGGAGGTGCTGCACCACTTTGATCTGATCGTCGGCACCGAAGAGGAGTTTCATATTGCCGGTGGCAGCACCGACACCCTGACGGCGCTGAAAAAGGTACGTGAGGCAAGCAGCGCCACTCTGGTCTGCAAGCGCGGCCCCATGGGCTGCGTGGTGATCGAAGGCAAAGTCCCGGATGACTGGTCGCAGATTCCGCTGCAACAGGGCGTGAAGGTGGATGTCCTCAACGTTCTGGGGGCTGGCGACGCCTTTATGTCCGGCCTGCTGCGCGGCTGGCTTAATGACGAAGGCTGGGAACAGGCCTGTCGCTATGCTAACGCCTGCGGCGCACTGGTGGTGTCGCGCCACGGTTGCGCCCCGGCCATGCCCACCCGGGCCGAGCTGGACGACTATCTCTCCCGGGCGGAGTCGGTGCCGCGCCCGGATCTTGATGCGCGTCTTAACCATCTGCATCGCGTTACGTCACGTCGCCGTCGTTTCGATGAGCTGTGTATCTTCGCTTTCGACCACCGCAAGCAGCTGGTCGATATGGCCCAGCAGGCCGGTCGCGACGAAAGCTGTATTCCACCGCTGAAACGCCTGCTGTTACAGGCGGCGCAGGATGCGGCGGCCGAAGCCGGGCTGGAACAGCGCAGCGGCATTCTGGCGGACGGCACCTTCGGCCAGGGGGCGCTAAATGCCATTACCGGTCAGGGATGGTGGATTGGCCGCCCTATTGAACTGCCCGGTTCACGCCCGCTGCGTCTGGAGCATGGGGATATTGGCAGCCAGTTACGCAACTGGCCGCTTGAGCATGTCGTGAAGTGCCTGGTGTTCTATCACCCGCATGACAGCGCGGAGCTGCGCCAGCGCCAGGACGAGCAACTGCTGGACGTATGGCACGCCTGCAACCAGTCCGGCCACGAGCTGTTGCTGGAGGTGATCCTGCCGGCTGATGCTACAGATCGCCGTGAATGCCACTATCCGGCGATGCTGGAACACTTTTACCGGCTGGGGATCCAGCCCGACTGGTGGAAGCTACCGCCACTGGCCAGTGAAACCTGGGACAAAGTCAGCGAGCTTGTCGTGCGTGAAGACCCCTGGTGCCGCGGCATTCTGCTGCTGGGGCTGGATGCCGAGCCGGAAGCGTTGCGTGCCGGTTTTCGCGAAGCAGCGCGCCACCCGGCCATCAAAGGCTTCGCCGTTGGGCGAACCATCTTCGGTCAGCCTTCACGGCGCTGGATGGAAGGCGAACTGAACGACGACGAGCTGATCGGTGAAGTCAAAAATAACTATCTGCGGCTGATTGGCTACTGGCGCGAAGCCAGAGGCGAATAAACGCCATAGTGACGCGTGGAGCACCCTGGCCACGCGTCACGCTCAGCGTGAAATGAATCCCGTATTATCGTTCCAGAAATGAAATTTTTCCTCCATTTGATACACTGATTCCCGTTTCCTTATTACTCTGTCACAGGCGATAACATGGCCAATAATCCAACGCAGGTTTCTATTCTCCAGGACGAGATTCGCAGCCGCTACGACACGCTCAGTAAACGGCTGAAGCAGGTGGCGCGCTATATTCTTGACAACAGCAACAGCGTCGCTTTTGATACCGTCGCGTCAATTGCCCGCCAGGCTGACGTTCCCCCTTCCACTCTGATCCGCTTTGCCAACGCCTTTGGCTTCGGCGGCTTCAACGAAATGAAACAGATGTTCAGGCAGCATCTGATGGAAGAGACCGCCAACTATACCGAACGTGCGCGTCTGTTCCGCCAGAGCGCCGGCGAAGAGAGCAGTGCGCCGGAAACACCGTCCGAAATTCTGAATATGTTTACCATGGTGAACGGCCAGGCGCTGCAGCAGCTGGCGATGCAGGTGGTGCCCGAAGAGTTAGAGCATGCCGTAGCGCTACTGGGTGAAGCGGAAAACATCTATGTGATTGGTTTGCGTCGTTCGTTCAGCGTCGCCTCTTATCTGACTTACGCCCTGCGCCACCTGGATCGGCGCGCCTTTCTGATCGACGGGCTGGGTGGTATGTTCACCGAACAGCTCAGTATGGTGGGGCCAAAGGATGTGGTGGTGGCGGTGAGCTTTTCGCCCTACTCCAAAGAGGTGGTGGAGCTGGTGGAGCTGGGCGCCCAGCGCAAAGCGCGTCAGATTGCGATAACCGACAGTCAGGTCAGCCCGCTGGCCGCCTTTAGTGATGTCTGCTTTGTGGTGCGCGAAGCGCAGATCGACGGTTTCCGCTCCCAGGTCGCCTCGCTGTGTCTGGCCCAGACGCTGGCGATTTCGCTGGCGCTGGGGAGCAGTAAAGAGGGGCAGTAATCGGGGATGTCAGCACGGCAAGAGGACCATCATCACGGTCCCCTTGCACAGCCTCCCTCAGGCCCGGGAGCGCTTTAAATAAATCCTTTTTGGATAAAAGTGATCCGGGTCGCCTCATTTAAATCCATTTTTTTCATCTCTTCGGGTGACACCCAAATAATCTCCTGAAACTCTTCGTTAAACGTAATACTCCGATTAGCGCTGATACAATCAAATATAAGATAAATCATATATATCCTTTCGGTAGTGCCATCAGGATACGTTTTAGTCCGGATGTCATCGCGAAAAGCCCAAGGCTTAACCTCAGTGATGAGCAGTTCTTCCCCTAATTCTTCCATGATTTCGCGTCTCAGGGCGCTTTCCATGGTTTCGCCAAGCTCCATTCCACCGCCTGGTAAAGCCCACTGCCCCGGAAAGACTCCGCGATCGGAAGCCATTTTACACAGCAAAAACTCACCGCTATTCTGTATCACGGGGCACACAATGACTCGCTGGCGCATTTTTTCTCCTTAATAGCATTATCTTATTCATTACCATATCAGAAAAATCATTGATTTCAGCAGGATGATTACAAATCATCACTCGCTGGTGAAGATGTTCCGGTAGATTATCCATAAAATGCTGGTATTCCGTATGCCAGCCTTTTATCCATTGAATCTTCATCTCTTCATCAGAAAACTCTTCTGGTCGGATACCATGTATTTCATCATCCCGGAGATGATCAAGGGAGTGTTCTACAGAATATGGCTTTATCTCTTTCCTCAAAGGTCGCCCAGCTTATAGGCGTATTCGGATGCTTTATTTTTAGCAACTCCATAGCGTATTTTTGATGCGGGTATCTGGTCGGTTAGCTTCAACTCTAAAAATTTTTGGCAGGTTTCAGGTTCGAGCATTGATTATCAATGATCGAACCTGAAACCTGCCCGGGATTTTTTTGTCCCTTTTATTATCCTGAGTTACCTCGCCTGTGGGTTCCAACGCAGGTCGCTATTTTCTGGGATAATGGTCGCTATTGATCCAGGCGTGATCCTCTTCCCAGCGGAACAGCCATTTGCGCTGCGGCCCGGCCATTACGTTCAGATAGTAGCTGTCGTAACCGGCGATGCTGGCGACAGGATGATAGCCGCGCGGCACCATCACCACGTCGTGGTTATAAGGGGCCATACAGGCGTCCAGCGAGCGATCGTCGGTATAGACCCGCTGTAAGGCAAAGCCCTGGGGCGGATCGAAGCGATGATAGTAGGTCTCTTCCAGCTGGGTTTCCTGCCCCTCCACTGCCGTATCGTGCTTGTGGCTGGGCCAGGAGCTGGTCGCGCCTTCATCGGTATAGACTTCAACCACCAGCAGGCTGTGCGCCGGTTCGCTGTCCGGCAGGATATTGTGCACCAGCCGCTGATTACGCCCCTTGCCGCGCCGCTCCACGCCAACGTCGCAAGGCGCTATCAGGCGCGCAGGCAAATTTCCGCCGCCCGGCGCACTGCATACCGCCAGCTCCAGTTCGCTGTCGGCCACCACCTCGACCCGATCGTTGTGGGGGACAAAAACCGACCATGGCGGCGTGCGCTCAAACGGCGACATTCGCCCTCCCAGCCCGGGGAAATCGGCATTGCGGGTTTTAATCGACGCCAGCCCCGACACCAGAACCAGACAGAGCTCGCGATCGCCGCTTTCAAGCGTGATGCGATCGCCCTTATTCAGCAGATGTGCCTCAAAACCCACAAACTCCCAGCCCGCGCTGGCTGGAGTTATCTGTTGGATACGCCCCGTTCCGGGGCGACGTTTTTCAAGTAACGACATACTGTCTTATTCCTCCATCCATCAGCCCAGGGTGGGCATGCTGAATTCTGATACCGTCTGTTGCCCTTCTGGCCAGCGTACTGTGGCAGTTTTCATACGAGTATAGAAGCGCACGCCGTCCGGGCCGTGCACGTTGAGAGCGCCGAATACCGAGCGCTTCCAGCCGCCAAAGCTGTGGAAAGCCATGGGAACCGGTACCGGAATATTCACACCGACCATACCGGCCTGAACGTCATGCACAAACTCCCGTGCGGCGTGGCCGTTGCTGGTAAAGATGGCGCTACCGTTGCCGAATTCGTGGCTGTTAACCAGTTCCAGCGCGCTGTCATAATCGCTGGCACGCACCACGCTCAGCACAGGCCCGAAGATCTCCTCTTTCCAGATGGTCATCTCTGGGGTCACGTTATCGAACAGCGTACCACCAACATAGTAGCCCTCTTCGTAACCTTCAGGGGTAAAGCCACGACCATCCACTACCAGTTGCGCGCCTTCGGCGACGCCTTTGTCGATATAGCTCAGCACCTTTTGCTGATGGGCTCGGGAAACCACCGGCCCCATTTCATTCTCTTCGCTGCCCCGCAGGCAGCCCGGCCCCACTTTCAATGCTTTTACCAGCGGCGTCAGGCGGGCGATCAGCTTATCTGCCGTTTCGTCACCCACTGCGACGACGACCGGCAGCGCCATGCAGCGTTCCCCGGCGGAGCCGTATGCGCCCCCCATAATCGCGTTAACGGTAGCTTCCAGATCGGCATCCGGCATCACGATGGCGTGGTTTTTAGCGGCGCCGAAGGCCTGAACCCGCTTGCCGTAAGCGCTGGCGGTTTTATAAATATGTTCAGCAACCGAGGATGATCCGACAAAGCTCACGGCCTGGATTCTGGGATCGCTACACAGCGGTTCCGCCTGATCGTTACCGCAGTGCACCACGTTAAAGACGCCGTCCGGCAGCCCGGCTTCGGTTAACAGCTCCGCCATTTTGACTGCCGCAGAAGGCGCCAGCGCGGGCGGCTTAAGTACGAAAGTGTTACCACAGGCCAGCGCGATGGGGAACATCCACATCGGCACCATGGCCGGGAAGTTAAAGGGGGTGATTCCTGCCACCACGCCCAGCGGCTGCATCAGCGAATAGCTGTCCACGCCGGTGCCGACATCAGAAGAAAACTCCCCTTTCTGCAGATGGGGAATACCGCAGGCAAATTCGACCACCTCCATACCGCGGGTCAGTTCTCCCATGGCATCTGACCAAACCTTTCCGTGTTCGCTGACGATAAGTGCCGCCAGTTCGTCGCTGTGCTGCTCCAGCAGGCTCTTGAACTTAAACAGAATGCGGGCGCGGCGCAGCGGCGTGGTACGCGACCAGCTATCAAAGGCGGTATGCGCCACGGCGATGGCTTCCTGCACTTCCTGTGTGCTGGACTGCGTCACCTCGCGGATGGCCTGTCCGGTGGCCGGATCGTAAACCGGCTGGGTTTCGTTGCTGCTGCTGAAACAGATTTTCCCGGCAATATAGTTTCCAGTGATGTTCATGCTTTCGGACTCCAGATAGTCAGTGTGGGCACCTGTGGTCCCGTGCGAACGGGATGACTCAAACCATAGCCAAATGAAATTAATATTTCAATAATACTGAAAATGAAATATCAGGTTTTGTGACAGGAGTTGCGCCCGCACAGTCATATTGCCCTGCTCCATAGCATAGTCCCTGGCGCTGCATCGCGGTGATGTCGAATCAAAACTGAGAGAATGCTCTAAAAACAAAATTTCCCCCATTGCAATAAATGAAATAAATGTTTTGATCAGTGCAAAACCTCTGACTCTGATTCAGGAGAAGCCCTATGAGCATCGATATGCAACGCTTCTGCGTTAACCGTAAGATTGCCCCCGGAATGGGGATTGAACCCTTTTTTCAAATGGTCAGTCAGCTTGGGCTGAATAAAGTCGAGCTGCGTAACGATATGGCCGGCGGTAGCGTAACGGACAATCTTTCGCCTCACGAAGTGCGAGAACTGGCCCACAGCCATGGTATTGAGATTCTCTCGATTAACGCGCTCTATCCATTTAACTGTCCCGATGAAATGCTGATGGCCAGAGCCAGAACGCTACTGGAGACGGCGCAACAGATCGGCGCCCGGGCACTGGTGCTGTGTCCGCTGAATGACGGAACGCCAGTAGAGGCGCGCCAGACCATCGACGCCCTGCGCCAGCTTGTCCCCTTGTTTGCGCACTACGATGTGGAAGGACTGGTAGAGCCGCTGGGTTTTCCCCAAAGTTCGCTACGCTCGGCGCGCGAGGCGGCGGCACTGATTGATGAGGCTGACGCCCCGTTCCGACTGCTGGTAGATACCTTCCACCACGCGCTGTGGCCCGATGCCGGGCGCGAACTGGCAACGCTCGATATCAATCGGGTGGGACTGGTGCATCTGTCCGGGGTTGATGACTCACGACCGATGACGCAACTGACCGACGAACAGCGCATTATGCTGAGCGATGCCGACAGGCTGAACAGCGCCGCCCAGGTGCGGCGCCTTGAGGAACTGGGATATCGCGGCGCCTACGCCTTTGAGCCCTTCTCTTCGATACTGAAAGGCTGGTCCGGTCAGGAGATTGAGCGCCAGATTCACCACAGTATGGCGCTGATTCAACAGGCCTGTGTCTGACTATGTGACATTGTCACTTGCCGCGCCGCTTCTCGATAGCATCCTTAAGCAGCGCGGCACAGCGATAGATCCCGTGGGCGAATTTGCCGTAAGGCAGCGTCGCAAACAGCGCCATCACCACTCCGAGATGCACCGCCAGCAGCGCCCCCATCAGCGGCCCTTCTCTGCCCGCCAGCAGCGCCAGCCCGGTAATGCTGGTTAACAACAGCAGCAGACAGAAGGCGCGATCCAGCGGTTTCTGCTGCGCATCGCCGTGCAGAGGCGCCCGCCGCAGATTAAGCCACAGCAGTCCCGCCGGGCCGATAATCAGGCCGACTCCACCCAGAGTGCCCAGAATGACCGGCAGACTGAGCAGCGGATAAGGTGCAGGCTGCCCCAGCAGAAAGTGATAGCCGGTGGCCACCACAGTCGCGGCGAAGCACAGCATAAAGCCGTAGAAGGTAAAATGGTGAAAGCGACGGCGGCGCAGCGTGTAGCGGTCATCCTCGTCGTTGCACCCTTCGCCGTGACCGCCGTCCAGGTAAGTGAGCGTCAGCGCATGGCGGGCCGCTTCCAGCGCTGCCGGTGGCGTGGGTGCGCCACCGGAAATGCCGCGCCAGAATCGGGTTACGCCGACCATCAGTACCAGCAGGCTAAAACCAAATACGCCGCCAAACAGTATCGCCAACAGGTTATGGGGGAATATCTGGTAAAAATCCCCCGCCAGCGGCGGATGCCACAGGCCGCCGCGCAGTGCCACTGCCAGCAGCAGGAACAGGCTCAGACCCAGGGTCAGCGCCAGCACGCTGACAACGCCCGCATGGCGATACAGCGCGCCAAAGCGGGCGGGCCAGGCGTAGCGCTGCCAGGTTTCCAGACGCACCTTCGCCAGCGCCTGCGGTACCGTAATGGCGAATTCATGGGGCGGAGCATACTGGCAGGCATGCAGGCAGGCGCCGCAGTTGTGGCACAGATTAGCCAGATAATGGATATCGGCGTCGTTAAAGCTCAAACGCCGGGTCATCGCCGGAAATACCGCGCAGAAGCCTTCGCAGTAGCGGCAGGCGTTACAGACCTGCATCACCCGTTTGGCCTCTTCTTCATGCGGGCGGGTCAACTGGCGGGCTTCGTTAATCAGGGCATTAAGCTGTTGCATGATGAACCTCCGTATGGTGAGCGGCCCGAGCCGCTTGCTCTCCGGCAATACGGCCAAAGGTGGTACCGATAGACATGCCGACCCCGGCGGTATAGCCCTGGCCCAGTACGTTACCGGCCATTATCTCCCCGGCGGCGAACAGATTGCTGCTGGGAACGCCTGCGAAATGCACCGCGGCCTGTTCATTAACGCGCAGCCCAAGGTAGGTAAAGGTAATACCTGGTCGCAGCGCATAGCCGTAAAACGGGGGCTGATTGATGGGCCTCGCCCAGTGGCTTTTGGCTGGTGTCAGCCCCAGGGTTCGGCAGTCATCAAGTACGGTATGGTCAAAATGGCCGGGCTGACAGGCGCGGTTGTAGTCGGCAATGGTGGCGCTCAGGGCGGCGGGATCGAGGCCCAGCTGTTCGGCCAGAGCAGGCAGGCTTTGCGCGCAGGCGCCGGGAAACACCGGCGGCATAAAGTGGCCGGGGGCCCGGGAATCAATAATCGACCAGGCGATTTGCCCCGGCTGCTGTGCCACCAGACGGCCCCAGATGGCGTAGCGTTTGGGCCAGAAGTCCTCCCCTTCATCGTAGAAACGCTGACCGTCGCGGTTTACCACTACGCCAAGCGATACGCAGTCCACCCGGGTGCAGATGCCGCCGTCATAGAGCGGCGCCCGTGCATCGATAGCCACACAGTGTGACTGGGAGGGATCGCCGATAATATCGGCCCCGGCTTCCATCATAAATTTCAGCAGCGTTCCCTGATTAAAGCGGGTGCCGCGAATCAGAAAGTTGTCCGCAGGCCATTCGCCCCGATCGTTCTGCCCCCAGGCTTCCCGCAGCCATGGCCGATTAGATTCGAAACCGCCGCAGGCCAGCACGCAGGATCGGGCGGCAATCCGCTCATTACCTGACCAGGCGGCGATAAAGCGCCCTGCCTCCAGTTCCAGTAAGTCCACCGGCGTTTCATAGCGAATCGTCACGCCCAACCGTTCCGCGCTGCGGTAATAAGCGTTGATCAGCGCCTTGCCGCCGCCCATAAAAAAGGCGTTGGTGCGCGCCGGAGAGCGGCGGCTGGAAATGGACGCCGTGGCGCCGCATCCAGTCGCGGCAGTGGGACGACGTGCGGATGGTCAGACGCGCCAGGGTCTCATTGGTTTTGCCACCGGTGACCCGCAGTAGATCTTCCCAGAACTCCTGTTCCGGATAACTTTCTACCAGCACATCCTGGGGGGCGTCATGCATACAGCGCAGATTGCGGGTATGTTGCGAATTACCGCCGCGCCAGGTTTTGGGGGCGGCTTCCAGCAGCAGCACCGACGCCCCCGCCTCTCTGGCGGTCAGGGCCGCGCACAGCGCTGCGTTGCCGCCGCCAATCACAAGCACATCAAACATATCGAACTCCGGAATCACATGAATGTCGTCATGCTATCCGGCAGGATGTAGCGGCGATACGACCGCCGCCTGAAGGGGGTTTTACAAATTGTAAAGGCTGGCGCCCGGCCAGCGGCCACGGCTGACCAGGTCGCTCATCACGCCGGTGAGCACCACCCGGGCCGCCAGCGCCGCTGGCGCCAGCTCGTCGTCGCAAAGGCTGACCAGCAGATTGATTCGTCCCGGCGCCGGCGACCGTAGTTTAAGCACCCGTAAACCGGACTCGCTCAGCGGCGATACCGCGGCACCAGGCTGAATGGTAACGCCTGCTCCCTGGCGCACCGCGGCCATCAATAGCGCCAGGCCGTCAATCTCAAGCCGCGGTGTCAGGGTAAGATAACGGCTGGCAAACAGTTGCTCCACCAGGGTGCGCAAACCGTGGCCCGGGCTGGGCAGGATCAGCGGCAGTTCAGCAAGACTCGTCACGTCGATTTCATCGCCGCGATGGCCCGCCAGCAGCGATGCCTGGCCAATGATGAACAGCTGTTCTTCCAGAATAGGCATGGCGCTCCAGGCATCGGGCTGCCCCTGCTGAAACAGCACCGCCAGATCGAGCCTGCGCGCTGCCAGCATCTGGGCCAGATTACCGGAAAGGCTTTCCACCACATGCAGTCTCACACTGGCGTAGCGCTCGGCCATGGCCTCAATGAAGGGAACGCCGAGCACTGATGCGGTGCTTGGCGCCATACCAACGCTGACATGCCCCGCCAGCCGGGCCTGGCTGGCCGCCCTTACGGCTTCGTCGGCATGGCGCAGCGTCAACTGCGCCTGGGCGAAAAAGGCCATCCCCGCCGCGGTGGGCTGTATCCCCTGCGAGGTACGCTGTAGCAAACGCACCGCCAGTTCGTTTTCCAGCCGACTTACCTGCTGGCTGAGGGCCGATACCCCTACCTCCAGCCGCCGTGCGGCGCCGGAAAAACTGCCTGCCTCTATTACGCTGACAAAATAGCTTAACTGACGTAGCTCCACATCCACCTCACTGTTACGCCGGGGTCACAGGTAATAACCTGAAAGCGGCTGGATGGCAATGGCTGGAGCGGAATCTGAGAGGCACAACACTTTTATCAATCAGCCGCGCGGCGCAGCTTCCATTTCATGATTCCATTCGCCATCGGCCCTGGAATCGTGAGCCCATGCCAGCGCAGGCTGCCAATGCGGAATGTGGCGCTGGCGGTGGCCAGAATACGGCCACTGTCATTCAGCAGGCGTCCCGCAGTGAAGCAGATGCCGCCCTTACGCTGTTCAATCCAGCCTTCGCCGCGGATCACTCCCGGGGCCGCCGGATGGATAAAACTGGTCTTTGATTCAATGGTCAGCGCAATCTTGCCGGGCGGTAGGTCCAGGTAAATCGCAGGTCCCATACAGTCGTCCAGCATCGCGCTCAGAATCCCGCCCTGAATATTGCCCAGCGGATTGGTCAACCCCGGGCCAGCCTGATACTCCACATGGATGATTCCCTGTGCTTCATCATAGCGTTTGAAGCGCCAGCCCAGCGTAGCTGCGGCCTTTGACAGAGGCAGCTCCCCATTAACCACCTTCCAGAACAGTGCATCAGGATTCATATCATCCTCCGAAAAGTGCGAGACCGACCGCGCCCAGCACGGCCATCATCAGAATCAGACCTACAGGGGTTCTGGCGCCGGTTCTGGCCCGGAAGGATGCGGCAACCAGCGCCTGGGTTAACAGACCGAAAGCAAACAGAGCGGCGAATGTCCACCATGCCGGGCCGTTCGCTTCGCGCCACAGGAGTGCCAGTAGCGTCAGGCAACTGAGTAACCACGCCAGCCAGGCAAAACCCACTGCCCGCATCAGCGCCAGGATCAGGTTTCTGACCCGTTCGTCGAGCTGTTCCCACTCTATGCCTACCCCCTGGCGGTGATAGGGCATAAAAATCGGGCGCAGCAGGTAGATCAGGGAAAACAGCAGAACGAAACCAAAAGCCAGGATAATGAACAACAGACTTAACCACTGTGGCATCTTACCCCCCTGTTATCGGGTCTGCGTCTTGTTAAGGTCAGACCAGATTAAGGGTAGAGTCGGATGTTGGGATGTCAAATACAGTGGGTAGCAAATACTAACCCGGCAAGTGCCGCCAGTCTTCAACTGCCACCGGCAATTCTCTTCGGTTGTGCTCCATTCAATATATTATTAACAGCGGTCCATAGATCCTTTCCATGCAGTGTAACTATATCGTCATCAATGCCGTATACCCAATTGAACTGATCCCTGACTAACCCTATCTCGCCTGAATAGGCATAGGCAAATGGGATTAAATTATTCAAGGCGAGGTCTTCACCATAAATATCAATTCTGGTTTTAGGGTAACTTTTTAAAACGCTTCTTATAGAGAAATCTAAAAACCACTCTTCATTATTAGTGGAATAAGTTAGTCGTTTATCAGCAAAAACCTTCAAAAAGGACTCAAGTTCATCATCCAATAGATACCCCTTTTTCTTATAAAGAGCCAGAATCTCTGAATGGCTAAAATCATCATTATATATTGATGAGCCTGAATATCCTGATTGTTTTAAGACTTCTTTCATTCTATCAGTGAGACGATTTGTCATGTATATCACCCTCATTATCTATGAAATGTTCCGGCCGTTGTTACTGCACAGTTTTTACACGGTTTTTTCGTTTTCCCCGTTCTGGTTTCAACAGAGTGAACATCCATATCCTGCATCCTTGCGCCACGTTCCGATAATGCTTTGTTAAGCGCATCAGGCTCTCCGCAATGATTTACGGGCCGTCCATTTGGTATTAGCGAATCTTTGGGCATGGCATCCAGTAATACAGGGTTGGAAATATCAGGCCGGACACCGGATTCACCAAAGAAAATTCTCCCGGTACGCCGGTCAACCACAGCCGTTACCACAACAGGAATACTTTTTTCGCTTCTCTTTTTCTGCCTTAGCTCTGTCATTAGTTTTCTTGCATATTCCTTCGCATGCGTTTTCGCGGAAGGAACGCCGTCTAAACCAAAGGGGTCAATATAACTTAATGCATTAACGCCATACTGATAGGTGTTTATTCCACCCAACAGTCCGATGGGATCCTGGCTAATATAATTACCCATCTGCGGGCAGTAATAGCGGTAGCGATTATAGTGCAGCCCGGTTTCGGCATCGAAATACTGACCCTGAAAACGTAGCGGATTGTCTATCTGACTGGCGTAAACCTCTCCCGGTTCGCCCCAGACCCCGCAGCGCTGCGACCAGACGATTTCGCCATTGTCTGCGGTCAGCCGCAGCGGCATGCCGTTCGGGTCACAGTGATAGTGATAGCTGTTGCGCTCGCCTTTCTGCTGGGTTAGCAGCGCAAACGGATAGAAACTGCCCGGGTAGTAGACATATTCCCGTAGATTGTTAAAGAGCGCTGCCTGGGCCTTCTGGCGTTTCAGACGACCTGCGACATCATAGAGCGCCAGCGGTTGCAGCGGTGGGCCGCCCGGAGCACTGACTTCCGCCTGTAATGCATCCCCCTGCCAGTAAAACCAGCGGGTTTCCTGGGCCGTTTGCTTGCACACCCGCCGCCCCAGACCATCGTAAGCATAATGCGTGACGTTGTCACCCTGACGTACGGCAACCAGTTGCTGGCTTTCGTCCCAGATAAACTCCTGGCAACTGCCGTCAGCATAGCGGCGCTGGCGTAAACTTCCCGCTTTGTCAAAGAGATAGTTCGTATCCTTATAATCTCCTTCGCGATACCACTCTTCCCGGGATGCATGGACTTTGTGCGTCAGCCGGTTGCCGGTCGCATCCTGGATAAAGCGATGGATATGCGCCTGGGGATCGATATGGGTCAGCAAGCGCCCGACCGCATCATAGTGATAGCCCTCGTCCCCCCACTGACTATCGCTGCGCCGGGTCATATTGCCCTGTCGGTCGTAGCGATAGCCGGTTGAAAACAGCGGTAATTCACCCCGTAGCGTTTGCCATGCGGTCAGCCGACCGTCACTGTCGTACTCTATCTGGCGCGCCACTTCGGCGCTCAACTGCTCTTTAGTCACTCTGCCCGCATGGTCATAAGTGAGCGTTACCGGTGAGTCATCATTGAGGGTAATCGAAGAGAGTTGCCCGGCATCATTCCAGCCAAACGCCACCCGATGCCCGGCGTCGCTTTCCCGCAGAACGGGCTGTCCGTTACCGTTATAGTGATGCCTTATTATAAAACCATCCTGCTCTTCGGTGACTATCCGTCCTGCGGCATCGTAACGCCATGCCAGTTGACGCCAGCCGTTATCGCACCCGGTCATCTGACCGCTGGGATCGTAGCGATATTGGGTTAACAGCCGGTCGCCGCTGCGTTTCTCTTTCAGCCGACCGGCACGGTCATAGCCATAATCGAGTGAGTGGCCCAACGGGTCGGTGCGGCGCAGCAAATGTTGGGTGGAATCCCACTGATAGCGGGTTGTCTGCCCCCAGTAATCCACCTCTTCGGTGACTCGCCCTAAGGCATCACGCCGCAGTTGCCAGCTCTGGCCCAGGGCATTGACCACCGCCGTTAGCTGGTCTTCGCTGTCATAGTGATAAGCCACGCGCCCGCCGTCCGCCGTCAGGCATTCAGTCACCATCCCGGTTCCGTTGTAACGCAGTCGGGTCTGATTTCCCACTTCATCCTGATAGCACAGAGGTTGGTCTTCACGATCATATTCTATGGTTACCCTCTCTCCACCCGGCGAAAGCATCTGAGTCAGCCTGTCTTTGGCGTCATACTCATAGCGGGTCTTTTGACCAGCGCCATCTCTTTTCAGACGCAAATTACCGCGCAGGTCGTGGCATAACTGGCACCGGGGGCCCTGACTACTGACTATACATACCGGAAAGCCATAGCGATCGTACTCAAGCGTAGTCCGCTCGCCGTCCGCGGACAGTCGCTCGACCATCTGGCCTTCTTCGTTATAGCGATAGCGTCTGGCAGCACCAGTGGGATCGCGGGTTAACAGCAGGTTGCCGCGTGGATCGTAAGCCATTTCCCAGGTGGCGCCATTCTCGTCTATCAGAGTCTCCTCAAGCGCCAGGTCGTTATAGCTCAGACTCAGGCGATGACCATCGGGCAGGATCTCTTCTTCGATTAACCCCAGTTCGTTATAACGCCACTGATGTCGTCTGCCATCCGGCTGCGTGACGCTGAGCGGGCGCCCAAACTCGTCGTAGGTAAAGACCGTATTACCGCCCAGCGGATCGATTTCGCTGACCGGTAAGCCGCTGGCGTCAAAGCGGATATGGCTGGTATGACCGAGTGAGTCGGTGACTTCCACCTCGTTTAACAGGTCGTGATAAACGAAGCGATAATCGAAAACGCCGCCGTCCCCCCAGGCGTGAATCACACGCCACTCCTTATCCCAGGCGTAGTGGAACGCCTGGCCGTTGCGATCCTCGTGGCGGATCATCCGTCGCTGCTGGTAGTCGAAGCGCCGGACGGCGCCCAGGGCATCAATTTCCGCCACCAGTTGATTGTCTGCGTCGTACTCATAGCGGGTGAGCGGCGAATAAGCGTCACTGGCGGTGTCGTACAGCCGCATGGCCACAATCCGTTGCTGTTCAGTCGTCACGTGAATTTCACGTCCGGTTTTACCCGTAGTGACACACTCCACCAGTCGGACTAGCTGCCCCTGCCTGCGAACGAACTGCCAGAGGTTGCCGTTGCGATCCGCCAGCGCGGCCAGCGGCATACTCTCGGCATCGTCAAAGTGATAAAGCCGTCCGTCGTTATCTTCGTAGATCCAGCGCCGCCGCGATTCATCCTCTCCCCACCACAGGCGTCCACCGTCCGGTAGGCCCGCCGTGGCGTGCTGGCGTCCCGGCTGCGTGGGCGTTTCAGCAAAAAGAGTCATTCCTTCCTGGCGGGTAAGCAGCAGACTACCGCCCTCCCCGCGCTCAAGGCGAATATCGGCGGGCGTTGACCAGCCATAGCCGCAATATCCGGCCTCATCGATATTTGCCGAGGAGTAGCGGCGCACCCAGTCCAGCGGCAGCCTCCCCGGCAGATAGAAATCCCGCTGCTCCAGCGCCACGCTACCGTCACGAATGTCGACCGGCTCGGCCCGCAGTACTTTGCACTTTAAAAAACCGGGATCCATATTCTTAAACAGCTTGCGACGAAAGGCCTGAAACTGTTCCATAAATTTGCGGTAGCGCGGCGTTTTCTTGAATTTCTTCAATCCCTTGCCTAAAGCCGCCAGGCCCAGACGCATCACCAGCGCCATCTCGTTGACGGTAGAGGGGCCCCCGACGATAACCTGATTCGGCAGCGCCAGATTGGTGGTCAGCGGCATGGTCAGCGACAGCGGTTTCGGCTTGCTGAGACGCTTTGGCCGTAACGGCGGTATCATGCCGACAAAATTGCAGCTCAGCACCGGCATCGTGATGCGCGCAAAAGGTTCGCTATCGACGAGCACCGTTTTGCTGCCCATAAACAGCTCATCATCCAGTTGCGGCCCGCCCGGCATACGCATATTCGGTACCCAGAGGCCAGCGACCGGAATGTGCACCGCCAGCCCGCCAGTACCCGCGCTGGCGCGCTTAATGCCGTTGACGTTAACCGTGGTGCCCAGCACCGGCAGATAATCAAACACATCGAATACCAGCGCAATATGCGGCGTCGGTAGTGGCCCGACCGGATAGGTGTGAATATCAATCCCAAGCTGGGGATCAAAGTGCGAGCTTGAGTGCATAAGTCAACCCCTGACGCTTTCCGGTCAGAACATCGCTCGCAGCAGGGCCTGCAGGAAGTTGCGCGCCTCGCTGGTCAGCTCGTTGTCTGACAGGCTAACAAAGCCTGTCACCAGTAGTGCGATCGCCGCGATTATCACCACCTTTTTCATGCCGGATCCTTGCGTCTGTTTGTTGGATAAATTCGCCCGCCGCGTCGTCCGGCTGGGCCATGGATTGCGGCATCTGCTGCCACTGCCCCGGCGGAGCATCGAACGGATGAGCGATCTCCGGCAGGCCATTCCAGTGGGGATGTAAATACTGGCGGCCAATGGCGACTATCTGGCGGAACGCCGGACAGCCATCGACAATCAACTGTTCGCGCTGGGTTCTGGCTCGCAGAAAGCTAAGCTCCAGGCTCTGCTGTAACCGGCATTCCACCTGCCTGACCGCCGCAGGCGTCGCGCCGTGCCGTGCTACCGTGTTTTCAGCGTCAGCAATAAAGCGGCTCTTACGCTGCTGGTACGACGTGGCGCAGCGCTCCAGCGCCTGAGCGCGGCGGCTGTCCTGAAGATGCAGCAGATCCGAAAGCGCCAGCGGTAGCGTGGTTTGCGCCCGCTCGACGGCCGACAGCGGGCGCGCGGCCCCTATCGCCCGGGCATAATTGTTCATGGCCGTGATGCCATCGCCTCCCAGTACCAGGCAGTGCCCCGCCATCCGCCACCCTTCTATTTCCAGTACCCGATTTTCCGCCCGTTGGGCCAGCACGGCCGCCGAGCGGTATGCTGCGGCGGCCCGCTGGTATTCTCCGGCGTTGAACCAGGCGCCGCCTTCGCCAAACGCGCTTTGCATTTGTAGCGCCGCCCGCAGCGGTTGAGCATCGACAAACTGCGCCGCATGGCGGGCCTGATGATATGCCTCGACCGCCTTATGGGGCGCGTGCCCCTTTAGCCAGGCGCCGCCGACAATGTTGTGCATCACCACCTGCTGCTCCGACCAGCCCTTTTGACGTGCGATGGCCAGTGCCATACCGGCCCGGGTTTCAACCTGCTGTGGCGTTCCCCGCTCCAGCAGCAGCATAGCGTCGACCATAAATTGCCGACAGCGCAGCCGGTCGCTATCGCGATCGCTGAGCTGGCTGGCGGTCTGTTGCATCAGCTTCATACCGTCGATATCCGGCGTTAATAGCCGCACCCGTCGGGGAAAATCCTGCTGAAGCGCCTGCCAGGCTGGCTGTTCCAGGGTATCGATCAGCATCAAGCGTACCTCGGGAGCAATCTGTTCCACGCTATGGTTCAGCCAGCGCATTAGCGCCGCGTCATCGCTGACCGACTCCGGCGTCAGCACCGTCACCACATAGCGCAGCTGTTCCTGGTGTTCTTTTGCGAAATTGCCGAGCAGCGCCTGCCACTGCGCCGCGCTGTAACACGGCAACAGAGGCTCGAAATCCCAGCCCTGTTCGCCTTCGCTGGCTTCATAACCTTCGATAAGCTCATCCGCCAGGGCGTGGCTGTAGCCATAGCCGGTATCAAACGGCGCCATCAGACTGATAAACAGATCCGGCGCGCTGTAGTCGCCCGGCGGCTGTTGTTGCAGGGCGATAAATGCCTGTACCAGGCTTTCAGCGTTGGCTTTCACCCGCCAGATAAACAGACGCGCCTGCGGATCTTCGCTGGCTTCCAGCCACATTAGCGCCAGTTGCGTCATCAACTGTTCGGTGGGATTTCTCGCATCGTTTTTCATCATCGGTTTCCGTCAGGCGTTAAGTTCGATTTTGCTGCCGTTGACCATCACACCCTCAGCGTTGATGGTAATACTGGCGCCGCCTGCGACAATTTCGATGCTCCCTGGCGACAGCATGATGCCCGTGGATTCCCCTACGTTAATCTGGAATCCCTGTGATGCGCCGTCGCTTACCGTACCGTCGGTATAGCGGGTATCGCCGCCGTTAATCACGATGGTTCGCCCTTCGCCAATACTGACCTCCTGCTTTTTGGTAATGATTTTGCTCTCATTCCCGCCAATGGAGGCTTCGCGATTGCCATTAACGCCCAGCGTTTGATGACCGGTCACCTGAACGCTGCGATTTTTGGCGATATTGACCTTTTCACTGCCATTTACGGTGCGGGATCGCTCCTGGCTTACCGTTATGGTCTGGTTGCCTTTCACTGTGGCATCATGATTTCCCGTGATGCTCTCGCTGCGGTTGTGCTGCACCGTCAGGGTCTCATTGCCCTCAATAGTGTCGCTGCGATTTTGTTTGATGGTGGTGGTTTCGTTACCGCTGACGGTTTTGGTACGGTTTTGGCCGATGCTTACCGTTTCATTGCCGTCGACGTTTTTAGTACGGTTCTGTTTAATGTGGCTGGTTTCATCGGCACCGACGGTTTTGGTGCGATTGGTTCCAACAGTATGGCTTTCATCCTTCTTAACGTTGGTATCCATATTGCGTTCGGCCTGAATCCACACCTGTTCGGCTCCGGCCTTATCTTCAAAACGCAGGGCATTGGCATTTTCAGACGCTCCGTCTTTGGTGCGGCTCATAAAGCCCATCTGCGTTGCCGCTGCCGGTAGCGCCCAGGGCGGCATACTGGCTTCGTTGTAGACCCGTCCAATCACCAGAGGCCTGTCGGGATCGCCGTTGATAAAGTCGATCACCACCTCGTCGTTAACCCGGGGAATTTGTACGCCGCCAAAGCCCTGACCGGCCCAGGCGCTGGAGACCCTGACCCAACAGGAGCTGGTATCATCCCCCGCCGCCAGGCGATCCCAGTGGAATTTCACTTTGACGCGGCCATATTTATCGGTCCAGATCGATTCGCCTTTCGGCCCGACCACTCTGGCGGTTTGCGGCCCGCAGGTTTTTGGCCACGGTACTTCCTGCCGGGGGCGAAAAACGATATCTGCCGGAATGACGTTAAAGTCGATACGCTGCTCGCTGGCTTCGCCGCCGCTGGCGTAGGGATTATCCCGAAATTGATATTCGGCCTGCGTGACCAGATATTCTTCGCTATCGAGGGTCGAAGGGGCGTTATGCAAACTAAACGTATGTCCCGGCGCGATACCCAGCGCTGTACCGGTGGCGCTAATCTGCCGATGTTCCGCCTGCCAGGCCTCCTGGCGGATACGGGCATAAAATTCCCCGTGCTGATGGTCGACAAAGCGCCCCGGCCAGTCATAGAAGTCTATCTGCCCCGGTTGCGGCGACACCGGATTCTGCCGGGCCTGAAACAGCCAGGCGTTGGGCTTACGAAAATCATAATCATCCAGGCTGTAAATACCCGGCGTCACCACATCATTCACCGCCCACTGGCTGACCCCCTCTTCCCGGGTCGTGCCACCGGATGACGTCACGTGATACGGGATGCTCTCATAGCCCTCGAACGGTTGATGTGACTGCGTGGCATCCATCAACACCAGGGTATGCTTGCCCATTTCGTGGCGGAAAAAGTAGTAGATGCCCTCCAGCTCCATCAGGCGGCTGATAAAGTTGTAGCTGCTTTCCTGATACTGCACGCAGTATTCCCACTGGCGATAGCTACCCGTCAGCCGGTCTTCATACCCGACGCCCTGTTCCGCCAGCAGGGTTTTAACAATTTGCGGCACCGTCTGCTGCTGGAAAATCCGCAGGTTGCGATCGCGCATCATCGGCCAGAGATCAGGCTCCAGCCGTAGCTGATAAGCCGCATAGCGGACGCCGTCGATCTCCTCGCTGCGCAGCGCAGCCGCGGTCACTTTGCCGTTCAGATAGCGAGGCGTAAGCAGATTCTGAGTGGGGATCGCCAGGGTGACGGACTGCCCCAGCAGGGCTCGCCTGTCGAGGTGGAAATTCTGGCTCAGTAGCGCCACCTGAAAGACGTAGGGTCGGGAAAGTTGTTCACTGCCCTCTAATGACCAGAACTTCAGCTCGTCAGGGCCAAGAGGCGTATGTGCGGTAATTCTGTCCAGCATAAACATCCCCCGTGAGCAGAGACGTCAGATTAAAGAAGAAAGTCGCTTCTGAAGTCTGGCACAAGATGCCGCACGGATTGGTTTATTCAGAAATTACCTCAGTGTATGCACTGAAATTTGGTGCTGGCGCACGCTTTTAGCACCAGCACCGCCAGGAAGAGAAACTAGCCGAACACGCCGTGCAGCAAAATGGCGCCGATAAACAGCGGCGCAATAAAGCGCCAGGTCAGCTTCAGGCAGCCGCGCCAGAACGGCGAGAGGTCGGCAGGCATCAGCGCAGCGCTCTTTTTCGACCAGCCAAACCACAGGCTGATAGCGATACCGAAAGTCGGCATCATCAGGTTCGAAGTCAGATAGTCCAGAATGTCAAACAGGGTCTTATTAAAAAGCGTCCATTCCTTAAGGATCCCGAATGACAGGGTAATGGGAATCCCCGCCAGCATAACGGTAGCGGTGGTCAGCAGCGCGCTGTTGCGGCGCGACCAGCCAAAACGCTGCTGCAGGAAGGTGACGATATGCTCCAGCAGCGAGATGGACGATGACAGCGCCGCCACCAGAAGTAGCAGGAAGAACAACACCGCCCAGATAATGCCGCCCGGCAGCCAGTTGAAGAACACCGGCATGGTCATAAAGGTGAGACCCGGCCCGGAATCCATCCCCAGCCCAGAAGCGCTCAGGGCCGGGAAGATCATCAGCCCTGCCAGGAGGCAGACCATGCAGGAGAGCGTCACGACCCATACGCCAGAGCGAGCGACGCCGCGATTATCCGGCAGATAGGCGCCGTAAGTCACGTGTACCCCCAGTCCTACGGAGAGCGAAAAGAAGGCCAGCCCCAGCGCATCCAGTACGCTACCGGCCGTCACCTTAGAGAAATCCGGGTTCAGAAAGGTGTGCAGACCCGCTGCAGATCCGGGCAACATCATACCGGTGACGATCAGCGCCAGCATGATCAGAAACAGCAGCGGCATCATGATTTTGGTGCCTTTTTCCAGCCCGCGCTGTACGCCGCCCAGTACCACGAAGCAGGTCAGTCCGCTGAACATCAGATGGGTCAGCACTGGCCAGATCGGATGGCTGATGTAATCGTTAAACAGTTGCCCCAGTTGCTGAGTGCTGCCGGTGCTGAGTTTCCCCGCTGCCGCCAGCCCGGTGTAGCCTATAGTCCAGCCCCCCACCACGCTGTAGAAGCTGAAAATAAACCAGCCGGTCAATACCCCCATCCCCCCCAACCAGCGCCAGTGCGGCCCGGCCGCTTTCTTAAAGGCGTTAACTACTCCGGAACGCGTCGCGGCTCCCAGCAGGATTTCGGCCAGCAGTACCGCCAGCCCCAGCGTAAAACTAAAGAACAGAAATATCAGTACAAAGGCGCCGCCGCCGTTATTCGCGGTGACATAGGGAAATTTCCAGATGGCGCCAATGCCGATGGCGGATCCCGCTGCGGCAAGGACATGCCCGAGACGGGATGACCACTGTTGACTCATTAATTACGCTCCAGGAGTGGCGTGGCATGCCGACGATTTCTACTCATACGACGCCAGAATTGAACAAAAAAATAGCAAATCCGCCTTTTTCCGCCGGCAGATAGTGAGCAAAGGCTGAAGAATAGGGAAATATGCTGTGGGAGGCAAGGCAACCAGCCGCTGACCTGATAGTTATGTGCGCGTGCTCTGCTGAAAACGACAATGCTACACAAAAAGGGACGACGGAATTAAAAGTGGTGAAACAATAATCAAAAGAGAGCCGGTAGCTAATATTTAGCAGGAAGATAATGACGGGCGAAAATAAAACCGCCGGAATTGGCCAGCGGTTTTACGATTGGTTAACGGCGATCGAGAGAGATAGCCCCCGGGCCGGTAATAGCCAGCAGGATAAAGGCACCGGCAATACTTACATTCTTATAGAAGTTAATCATATTAGGCTGAACAGCGTCGCCGGTCATATTCCAGTAGGCATGACCGATAAAGGCCGTTCCCAGCGTATAGAAAAAGAACAGCACGGCTATCGGACGGGTAAAGAAGCCCAGTGCGATCAGGACTGGCGCCAGTACTTCCATCACCACAGCGATACCAGCGGCCACTGTCGGTGCTGGCGCGCCCAGCATTTGCATATACTGAACCGTACCGCTAAAACCGGTCAGCTTAGGAAGACCAAAAATAAAGAACAGCGCAACAATCATCAGACGAGCAATCAGCAACAGCAGCGGCGTGGCACCGCCAAAAGAAAGATATCTTAGAGCATTCATGATTTTTACTCATTAAGCAGTAAACGTCTTTTAACGTTAATGCAAAGCGTTCAAATTCGCCACTTTATTTGAGATTTTTCAAATGCTCCAACAATTGATGAAACGCCGGTTCGCTGATTCCGTGTGTTTTATCATCAGTCCCTAAATTAAACTCGCGGCGCAGCGCAATAAATAATGATGAGGAATCGTTAAATATTTGTTGCTGCTCATTTCCGGCGGCATCACTGCGGGTCAGCCGATCGTTATACAGACGGAGCTGTCCCCCATCTTTTAACCAGCAGGACATCAGCAAATGATAGCGAAAATGGGAATCCGGCCAGGTCGCGACATAGTGATTCGCCATCTGGTAGTCGCTGGCGAACTGGGGCGCCAGATCGAACAGATAGAGCGGCTGCCAGCTCTCTTCCTGCCAGCGCTGGAGGAGCCAGCCAGGCTCCTGACGTATCAGTCGATAGCGTCCATGGGGCGTTTGTTGTGGACAATCGGCGCCAAGCCGTATCGGCGCACTTAGCGTACTGCCGCCAAAACCGACGTCGGCCAGCCACCATTCGTTATCGATCCGGATGCGCATCAGGCGATGAGTCCGCGGAGGCATTTGCGCTGGTGCCATGACCAGAACCCGGGCCGCCAGATCTTCAACCTCGAATCCCAGGGCAACCAGCGCCAGTTTCAGCAGGCCATTTTGCTCAAAGCAATAGCCACCGCGCCGGGCGACGACCAGCTTGGCGAACAGTGATTCGGGATCGAGCTGAATGGGGCGTTCCAGCAGCACATCCAGGTTTTCAAAGGGAATAGTGCAGACATGATGCAGATGAATAGCCCGTAGCGTCTCAAGGTCGGCCTGCGCCCTGCCCTGATAGCCGATACGCGCCAGATAGCCAGCCAGATTGAATCTCATAACAGCCTCCACGCCATCACGGAACGAAAGCGCTATTACAGCATCTCTGTCAGGGAGCCATCGCGCCAGATGTGCGCAATAGCTCCCGCCGAATTATTCGCGCCCTGAGACGCGCCAGACCGCGTTACCGGCATCGTCGGCGATAATCAACGCGCCGTCGCCATCCATAGTCAGCCCCACCGGCAGGCCACGCACCGTTTTTTGATCTTCCGACAGGAAGCCCGTGACCACCGGTTTAGGTTCACCTACCGGTTTACCGTCTTTAAAGGCCACCCATACCACCTGATAGCCGTTGAGCGGCGTGCGGTTCCAGCTACCGTGTTCGCTAACGAAAGCCCCGCCGCGGTAGTCTGGCATATTATCACCGGTATAGAACAGCAGCCCCAGCGGCGCCACGTGGGAGCTCAGGGCATAGTCAGGTTTGATGGCCTGCTTCACCAGATCCGGACGCTGCGGCTGCGCCCGCTCATCGATATGCTGACCGAAATAGCTGTACGGCCAGCCGTAGAACCCCCCTTCCTGCACCTCAGTCATATAATCCGGCACCAGATCGGCGCCTATCTCATCGCGTTCGTTAACGATGGCCCACAGCTTGCCGGTCTGCGGCTCCCACTGAAGCCCGGTGGGGTTACGCAGGCCGCTGGCGTAAATGCGACTGGCGCCGCTAGCGCTGTCGACTTCCAGCACCGCGGCGCGCCGGTACTCGGCATCCAGGCCATTTTCGCCAATATTGCTGTTGGAGCCGACGCCGACATAGAGCTTACTGCCGTCCGGACTCGCCAGCAGGGCTTTGGTCCAGTGATGGTTGACGCCGGAAGGCAGTTCGGTCAGTTCCCGGCCCGGATCGCTGATATGGGTCTGACCGCTCTGATAGGGGTAAACCCTCAGGCTATCGGCGTTGGCGACATAGAGTTTGTTACCGACCAGCTGTACGCCGAACGGCGAAAACAGGTGGTCCAGAAAGGGAAACTTCTGCCAGCGACCATCGTCCTGCTTACGTAGCAGCGTGATCCGGTTTCCCCCGGCGCCCCCTTTCCCTGAAGAATTTTTAATGAGGCCGGTAATCAATTGCTTGGGCATGCTGGTCGGCTTCGGCGGTGCGCTGGCCTCCACCACCAGAATATCGCCATTCGGCAGCGTATAAAGCTGGCGCGGATTCATCAGGCCATCGGCGATTTTTTCGATCTTCAGCCCTTCGGCTACCTGAGGCATCTCCCCTTGCTCCCAGGGTACCCCTTCTGGCACCTGCATGGGCGGAATCAGAAAGTTGCGTGCTTCAGGCAGTTCAGGGTTGGGGCCGACCTGACTCATGGGATCCAGTTTGGCGCTATCGTCACAGCCAGCCAGCAGCAGCGCGCCTGCCAGCGCTAACAGTTTTTTATTCATCACTCTCCTCCCGATTCCGTTATACGCTTCGAGCACGCAGCGCCTGTTGCAGATTGGCGATGGTCAGCAGTACCACCACCAGCGTGGAAAGCGTTACGCCAAGGGGCACCACGGCCCAGGCATCACGGCTGTGAACAAAGGCATTGATAATCGCCAGCACAATGGCGGCCAGCGACAGCCAGAAGTGAACCTTTACCGGCGAGCAGGCGGCACTGCCGCCGCTCCAGACCAGAAACAGATTCAGCAAACGCGGGATAACAGCGATGACCAGCCCCATGGCAATCAGCCAGCTCGCGCCGTGGGTCCAGAATATCCGGGTACTGTTGATATAGATAATGTCGAACAGCCAGGCGGCGGCAAAGAAGCCCAGCGGTAGCGGATTTAGCAACTCATAGAGGCCGGTGATTACCGGGCCTCGCCCAAAGGTTTCACTCTTCATTCACAGTCTCCTTGTCGCTTAAGGTGTGAACGGACGCGAAGGGTGCGACCGTATCTTGCCTGTGATGAAGCGTAGCCGAGGATGGCGGGGAATGCGTTAGCGCCGCTGGTATTGTTCGGGCTACTGGCGCCGAACGTGCATGGTTTCCTGAATCCGGGACGCTCCCTGAATAATTCAGTCAGTATTCCCTGGCGGCATGGTTTATACAGCGATGAGTTGCCACTAAAATTTCGATTCGTAGTATTATCTAAATCGAATACATAAAAACCTGCAAAAGGATGGGGTAATGAACGCAATATATAATAACTGGCGACTATCCGGATGGGCATATCATGATATTTTTGTAATTGTCGCAGCGGTTATTTTTGCCATCCTTCTGTGCTTTTTGTTGTATTCACTGATTAAGAGACGCAACACTAAACGCCTCGTGCCATATCTTATTATTTTACTGATATATGGAGTCGTCGTTAATTTTATCGGCGTGGTCTTTTTCGGTATGTTCCGAGCGGTGTCGATTGAAGGAAATAGTCAACTTTTTTATTCTGAGAGTACCCATAGCTTAACCTCGATTGAGCGTATGGTTATTCCTAACGGACACGCGAACGGTATCAGCACCAGCACCTCCATGTTTGCGCTGATTTCAGTCGACAGCCGTTCCGGCGAGCGGCTCTGGAGCAAGCGCATGGGCTGGCGAAACTATCTGATTGGCCAGACGAAACGCTATCTTATTGTCAATGACGCCAATAATGAGGCGCTCTTTTTGTTAGATGCCCGGACGGGAGAAAAACGTTTTTCTGAAGCCGAACTTCTGGAAAAAATACCCGAACTTTCAGGTATTATTAGCCCGGACTTTCCCGATTATCGCTTTGTCGAACGCCGCCTTTACCTGCATGGCTTAAACAACCGCTATTACCAACTGGATTTAGAGAACTGGACGCTGACGGAAGACCCTACAATCAAAACTGTTTTCCAGGATTCCCCGGCTCCGGAATGGATAATTTCTTCCTCACATCGCAGGGCGGGTCAACCCGTGACGGATGATGAGATAAGCGAAGTGCTTAACCTTTTATCCGGGTCGTTAATTAACCCGGTATTACTCGGCAAGAAACAGGCGCATCAGTACTATGTTTTAGCCTATAAAAAGCGACACAGTCGGCGGGTATCGATAGGCCTGTACGATACGGATAAAGAGAGGTATTTATGGCAAACGCCTGCAATACTGAGTAAAGAAGGCGATCCGGTAAACGCATATCAGGTTGGGGATTCGCTTTATATCAGGATTCCGCGCTATTTGCTTAAGCTGGATATCAATACCGGAACCCCGATCTATCGGTTTGATTATCGGTGGAACCGGGTGACAGAAGCGCCATAAAAAAGGTTCATCGCGGATTGTCGTGAGGCTGAAGTTACCGGCTGCTGCCTGGCTTCTGGGTGAGTATGTCGCGCTGGCGAAGGTTCCGTTCACCTTAAGGTGATTTCTCTTATGCCGGTTGCGGAACCGGTGAATCCACAGAGAAGCAGAAACCTGAAGTGAACGGAACTGCCACCGCATCGCCATATTCCGCCGCTTCTGTTCTGAAACCGGGCGCCGAAGCTGCCTGTCACCCTCACCCCAGCCCTCTCCCGAAACGGGAGAGGGAGTTTCCCGGCAATGAGCGGAACTGCTTGCCACATCATCATATTCCGCCGGTTTTGTTCTGAAACCGGGCGCCGGAGCCGTCTGTCACCCTCACCCCGGCCCTCTTCTGAAGGGAGAGAGCGTTTCCCGGCAGTGAACCAAAAAAAAGGCCCTTTACCGGGCCTGTTAATCCGTTGCGGGGCGCAGTTTATATCACAGCCCCGCTTCAGCCTCTTTCAGCATCTGCCAGAGCGTCTCCTTTAACTTTAGCTTCTCCTTCTTCATGGTGGCGACCTGTTCGCAGTATCCGCTGCCATCCGGCTGTTCCCGTCGTGAAATCTCCTGGTCCAGCGCGTTATGCTTATCGAACAGGGAGCGAAAGCGGGGGTTGCTCTCTTTCAGTTCGCTGATCAGTTGGCGGTATTCTGGAAACATGGCGTAACTCCTTGTGGTGGGGAAACCCTGCTAATTTCAGGGGTAACATGTTCACCGCCAGCTGTCACCTCTGTCATCGCGTTCTGTGCAGGGGATCAAGAAGCGATATGGCGCTGCTTATCATCGTGCGTTAGGCGCGCTATGCTTGATGGGATCGTTTCGTCTTACCTTCCGCCGCTACGCTGTGCCAGAATAGACATCTTTATCCCCCCCTTACGGAGTGCCTTATGAATCAGCCGCTGGTTGGCATTGGCGTCATCATTCTGCGCCACGATAAAATTTTGCTGGGACGGCGTCAGGGCAGCCACGGCGCGGGCAGTTGGTCTGCCCCCGGCGGTCATCTGGAGTATGGCGAAACGCCGGAACAGTGCGCCCGACGTGAAGTGCGGGAAGAGACCGGCCTCGCGCTGGAAGACGTTCGACGCGGCCCCTGGGTCAATGTGCTGTTTCCTGAAGCGCAAAAGCACTATATCACTCTGTTTATGCTGGCAACCGCCCCTTCTGGCGAGGCTCGGCGTCTGGAGCCGGAAAAGTGCGATGGCTGGCGCTGGTTCCCGCTGGATACCCTACCGCAGCCGCTGTTCACACCGCTGGAAATTCTGTTGCAGGAGCACCAGCTTGCGGATCTTATTCGGCACGGAACGGATAGCGCATCCCAGGGATTTGCTCTACATTGAAGCCCTTTGTCAGGTTCCAGAGAAAACCACAGGACGTTAATGATGAATATTGAAAAACTGGTTCGCACTCGTTACACCAGCAAAGCCTATGACGGCAGCCGCAAACTGACCGGAGAACAGCGCCAGCAGCTGCTGGATCTGCTGCGTTTTAGCCCCTCTTCCGTTAACTCTCAGCCCTGGCACTTCTTCGCGATCGAATCCGATGAGGCTAAGGCCCGGGTATTGCCGGCGTTTGGCGAAGCCAATGCCCAGAAAGTCCAGAACGCCGCCATGGTGGTGGTTTTCGCCATTCGTAAAGAGATGAGCGAAGATCATCTGCATGCCCTGCTGGCTCAGGAAGAACGCGATGGCCGCTTTGAAACCGATGAACTGAAAGCGGCTCAGGATAAGGGCCGTCGCTATTTTGTTAACCTGAATAGCGGTTCGGTGGAACAGCAGCGCAACTGGATGGCGCGTCAGGCCTATCTGTCGCTCGGTTTTCTGCTGCTGGGCGCAGCGGGTATGGGGCTGGACGCCACGCCTATCGAAGGCTTTACGCCGGAAAAAATGGATCAGCTATTAGCGCTGGATGCCCAGGGGCTGCAGAGTGTGGTGGTGGCTAGCATCGGCTACCGCAGCGAGCAGGACTTTAACGCGGCGCTGCCGAAGTCGCGCCTGGCACAGGATCAGGTCATCACCCTGCTGTAATCCCCCACAGGCCGCCGCCGTGCGGCCTCTCACATCCTGAAACCATTCAGCCCTATCTGTTTATCCGCCCCGCATCAGTATTAGTCACTATTAATTCCCCTCTTAGCCAGTGGTTTTGACTGATGCACATCTCATTTTCACTAAAAACAGCAAGTTTATATTACCGCGACGCCATCGGAATTTTGCGTCATCTCTCAATACCGGGTAGCATTCTTCGCCGTAATTCAGCCCGTTCGTAAAACATAACCACAGAACGGGGGGTTCGCCTCTGTGTTTTTAGTTGTAAATGCAATCGTTTACGGTACTTGCGGGGCGCACTCCGGTGCGGCTGCTTCAGACAGGATCCAAGGAAATTGTATGAAATCGACAAAGCATCAGTCAGACGATCATCACGCGGCCAGACGACGCTGGCTTAACGCCCAGGACTCGGGCTACCGCCGCGCCATGGACAACCGGCACGTACAGATGATCGCCATTGGCGGCGCCATCGGTACCGGTCTGTTTCTGGGCGCCGGCGCACGACTGCAGGCGGCGGGCCCGGCGCTGGCGTTGATCTACCTGGTTTGCGGGATCTTCTCGTTTTTTATTCTGCGTGCACTGGGCGAACTGGTATTACACCGCCCTTCCAGCGGTAACTTCGTCTCTTACGCCCGAGAGTTTCTGGGTGAAAAGGCCTCCTACGTGGCGGGCTGGATGTACTTCGTGAACTGGGCGATGACCGGTATTGTGGATATCACCGCCGTGGCGCTCTATATGCACTACTGGGGCGCCTTTGGCGATGTGCCGCAGTGGGTCTTTGCCCTGGGGGCGCTGGTTATCGTCGGCACCATGAATATGGTAGGCGTGCGCTGGTTCGCGGAAATGGAGTTCTGGTTTGCCCTGATTAAGGTTCTGGCCATTGTGCTGTTCCTGGTGGTCGGCGTGGTGTTCCTTGGCACCGGCAAAACCCTGGACGGCAATACGACCGGCCTGCACCTGATTACCGATAACGGCGGCCTGTTCCCCCACGGCTTGCTCCCCGCTCTGGTGCTGATACAGGGAGTGGTCTTCGCTTTTGCGTCTATTGAACTGGTGGGTACCGCCGCAGGCGAATGTCGCGATCCGGAACGCATGGTGCCTAAGGCGATTAACAGCGTTATCTGGCGTATTGGTCTGTTCTATGTCGGTTCCATACTGCTGCTGGTACTGCTGTTGCCCTGGAACGCATATCAGGCCGGACAAAGCCCGTTCGTCACCTTCTTTGCCAAACTGGGCATTCCCTACGTCGGCGATATCATGAATATCGTGGTGTTAACCGCAGCCCTTTCGAGCCTGAACTCCGGCCTCTATTCCACCGGCCGTATTCTGCGCTCCATGTCGATGGGCGGCTCGGCGCCGGCCTTTATGTCAAAGATGAGTCGTCACCATGTGCCCTACGCCGGTATTCTGGCCACCATCGGGATTTATGTGGTGGGGGTATTCCTGAACTACCTGATTCCGTCGCGGGTGTTCGAGGTGGTTCTGAATATCGCGTCGCTCGGCATTATCTCTTCCTGGGCCTTTATTATGGTGTGCCAGCTGCGGCTGCGTAAGGCGATCAAAGAGGGAAAAGCGGCGGATATCAGCTTTAAGCTGCCCGGCGCGCCCTTTACCTCATGGCTGACGCTGCTGTTTCTGCTGGCGGTGCTGGTACTGATGGCCTTCGATTACCCGAACGGCACCTGGACCATCGCCTCCATACCTTTGCTGGCAATTCTGCTGACCTTCGGCTGGTTCCGGGTCCGCAAGCGGGTTCATGCCGTTGCCAGCACCGCGCCGCAGCATCCGAATGATGAAAAAAATAGTGCGCCGCTGATTGAAGCGGATGAGCCTTCGCATTAATTTCAGCTAAGTTTTTTATCACAACAGAGCCTGAGTCGCTAATGCGACTCAGGCTTTTTCATTCACTCTGCCGTCAGGCTGACAGTGACGTCGCTGATACACGGCATGGCGAAAATTCCCAGGATAACGCCAGCATCCGAATGGCAGTTGATGAGCATTTTGTGATATGGCGATTAAAAAATCGCCAGCGAGCCGTGCTATAACGCTCTGGCTAACGCAATGATAATGATTATTTTAAAGACAAGGATGCTCTATGAAACA
Source organism: Rosenbergiella sp. YN46 (assembly GCF_036620675.1). NCBI lineage: Bacteria > Pseudomonadati > Pseudomonadota > Gammaproteobacteria > Enterobacterales > Erwiniaceae > Rosenbergiella > Rosenbergiella sp. YN46. Next base: position 125,975 of record NZ_JAZHEE010000005.1, on the reverse strand, counting down.
CAAGACAACGATTTACGTCAGTTCCTTTCTGCGTTGCGCCATACTCCCTGCCGTTTTATTACTCGCGGGCTGCGCGGCGGAAACCAGCGCTGAACGCCATGCCCGCCATTTTGTTTATGCATCCGACGACGGATTCGATCCTAATTTCGCTACCCGGAAGGCAGACAGCAGCCGCATGTTGATCCCTTTCTTTGCCCAGTTCTGGCAGATGGGCAAAGACGATCGCCAGGCCGGACTCACGGCAGAACAGGCAGCAGAACGCGCCCGCGAACTGGGCAGTGATGAGTTTCTGGACTCCATCCAAAGGCAAAATACGTTTGCAGGTAAAGTCTATAACCACAGCGCCAGTTCATCCCTGCGCTGGCGTAAAGCGGCGTCTGCATCGATTTCTGGTTCCTATATGGATGGTTATGAAGGGAAGCCGTAAAGGGTGTTTCGCGATTTTCTCTTTACGGAGGATGCTCCAGGCCCGGCTAATCGCCAACTTCCCAGCCGCTATTTATGGGATGCCTGTTGGCGTCAAGGACAAAAGCGGCATCCCTGTAAGGCCCGGTTTCCCGGAAACCAGCTCTAAAATAAGGCGCTGCGTTATATCATAGCCACTCAGGCAGCCTCTCTGTCTGTCTGTTCCGGGGCTTAAGCCGTCTCAAACAGACGCGTCTTATCAGGCGCGTCTGTTGATGGTACGTCAGGGAATGAAGGCGAAAGCCGCCCGATCGCACTAAGTTCCGGAGATTAGCGAATCATCCCCAGCGCGGCCTCTGCCGCCAGAACCTCTCCCGGGCGGGCGCCTTGCTGTAGCTTTCCGGTACAGGGAGCCACCACTGAAACTTCCATCTTCATGGCCTCCATAATGGCGATCGTTTCGCCTTGCGCCACCTGCTGGCCTTCTTGCGCCACCCAACTGTGCAACACGCCCGCCACCGGGGCGCTCACCTGGTTATCCGCGGTCTGAGGCGCGTCCTGCGCAGGCACCGCCTGAGCTGATGGCGTCGCCGCCAGCAGTCCGGCGGGCAGGCCCAGCTGCAGTCGACGGCCGTCCACTTCGATCCAGGTACGGGTCAGCGGCTGTTCCTGGACGGGGAACGGACGTACCTGCGTTTCCAGCCTGTCCGCGAAATCGGTTTCAATCCAGCGGGTATGCACCTTGAAATCATCCACAAAGTCATCAGCCGCCAGCACAGCCCTGTGGAACGGCAGTACCGAAGCAACGCCTTCGATGGTAAATTCCGCCAGCGCCCTGCGAGCCCGGGCAATCGCCTGTTCACGGGTGGCGCCGGTGACGATAAGCTTAGCCATCAGCGAATCATAGTGACCTGGAATGGTGGAACCACTCTCCACGCCGCTGTCCAGACGAATGCCTGGCCCGCAAGGCGGCGCAAAGCGGGTGATAGTACCGGGCACCGGCAGGAAACCGCGTCCGGGATCCTCCGCGTTAATACGAAACTCAATGGCGTGGCCGCGCGGCACTGGCGTTTGCGTCAGGCTCAGGGGCAGCCCTTCGGCCACCCGCAACTGTTCAATCACCAGGTCGACGCCGGTAGTCTCTTCCGTCACCGGGTGTTCCACCTGAAGTCGGGTATTCACCTCAAGGAACGAGATACGACCGTCGCGACTGAGCAGGAATTCGACGGTACCGGCCCCCACGTAACCCGCCTGACGGCAGATATCCCGGGCCGCAGCGTGAATGCGCTCGCGCTGCTCTTCACTGATAAACGGCGCCGGCGCCTCTTCAACCAGTTTCTGATTACGGCGCTGTAGCGAACAGTCGCGGGTGCCCAGCACCAGTACCTGGCCGTGGCTGTCAGCGATAATCTGGGCTTCGATATGACGGGGGCGGTCCAGGTACTGCTCGACAAAACATTCGCCGCGGCCAAAGGCCGCTTCGGCTTCACGTACCGCAGAATGATAAAGTTCCGCGACCTCTTCGAGTCGCCAGGCCACTTTCAGACCGCGTCCCCCGCCGCCAAAGGCAGCCTTAATCGCCACCGGCAGCCCATGTTCCCGGGCGAAGGCTTCCACTTCACCGGCATCAGTCACCGGATCGGTGGTTCCCTTCACCAGCGGCGCCCCGGCCTGAAGCGCAATTTTACGGGCCTGTACTTTATCGCCCAGTTGTTCAATCGTCTGCGGATTTGGGCCGATCCAGATAAGTCCTGCATCAATAACCGCCCGGGCAAAATCGGCGCGCTCGGAAAGGAAGCCGTAGCCGGGATGCACCATGGTAGCGCCGCTGCGACGCGCCACCTTCAGCAGCTTCTCGACGTTAAGATAGCTTTCCGTAGCGCTGCTGCCGGTAAGGGCCCAGGCTTCGTCGGCCATTCTGACGTGCAGCGCATCGGCGTCCGGATCGGCGTAGACCGCCACCGACGCCACGCCGTAGTCCCGGCAGGCGCGAATAATACGAACCGCGATTTCACCGCGGTTAGCGATTAACACTTTATGACGTTGCTCAGTCATGGTTTCCCTCTGGTTCCTGAAAAGGTGCAATAGCCCGGAAGCGAATGATGGCGCCGGGCGGGATCTGCCCGGCAAGATCGAGGTGATAGTCGGCAACGGCGCCGATAACCGGATAACCGCCGGTCAGGGGGCGGTCGTTCAGAAACAGCACCGGCTGGCCGCTGGCGGGAACCTGAATGGCGCCGCTGCATACCCCCTCGCTGGGCAGTTCCTGGGTGATGCTGCGCTCCAGCGGCTGAGCACCTGCCAGGCGCAGGCCGATACGGTTCGACTGGGCGGTCACCTGCCAGCTCTGCTCGGTCAGGCGCGCCTGAGAGCGGGCGGTAAACCAGTCGCTGCGCGGGCCGGGAATAAAATCAAGAGTGACAACGTCACCTATTGCCGGTAGCGATACGACGTCGCCGGTTTCCGCCTGCTCTACTGCCCGGCACGGCAGACCGGCGCTGCGTAGCCGCTCTCCGGGTTTGAGCGGCGGCGGCCCGACCCGGGCCAGAGTATCGAAGGCGCGACTGCGCAGCACCGGCTCAACGGCAAAGCCGCCGCGCAATGCCAGATAGCTGCGAACGCCGCTGGCGGGCGCTGCCAGGCGAATCTCTTCCCCCTCTTCCAGCGCCAGCGCCTGTTCAGCATCCGCCTGATAGCGCTGGCCGTCCGCGCTGCGAATCTCCACCGGACAGGGTGCGCCGGTAACGGCCACCACCAGGGCACTCAGCGCCCTGGCGCGAAAACCGCCCTGCGTAATTTCGATACAGGCGCATCCCCAGGGGTTGCCCACCAGGCGATTCGCCCGGCGTAGCGCCCCGCGATCGAGGGCGCCGGATGGCGAAATGCCCAGTCGGGCCTGGCCTGCCCGCCCCTCATCCTGATACAGCGCCTGCAAACCGGTGGCGAGTATCTCAAAGGCCGGCGGCGCGTTACTTTGCGCCGGTTCGCCAGAGGTTACCGCCGCCGCCACAGAAACCGTAGCGCCCTGGCGGGATGCATCCACAAAACGTACCCGGGCGCCCGGCGTTAACAGCGCCGGACGCTCGCGGTTCAGATCCCACATGCTGAGCGGGGTGTCGCCAATTAGCTGCCAGCCTCCGGGACTCGCCTGGGGATAGATACCGCTGAACTCCCCGGCCAGCGCCACCGAGCCTGCCGGAATGCGGGTTCGGGGCGTGGCGCGCCGCGGTACGTTAAAACCGGCGTCGGAAACCATATAGGCAAAGCCTGGCGCAAAGCCGGTGAAAGCCACCCGCCACTCATAATCGCAGTGTCGGGCAATAAGCTGTTGCACGCTCAGGCCAAGCAACTCCGCGGCTTGCGGTAAATCCTCGCCGCGGTAGCGTACCGGAATCGTCACCTCCGGCCCCTGCGCACCGGAGTTCGTGTCCAGGGAAAGTCGGCCAATCGCCTGTCTCAGCGCGCCGACGGTGGTTTCTCCTGGCGTAAAGCGAATCAGCAAAGTACGGGCCGCCGGAATGGTTTCTTCCACGCCCTTGAGCGCCGCCGCTTCCAGCGCGGCATGTAGCGCCAGGGTCTGTTCCAGGCTCGCCAGTTCCACCAGAAAACTGTTGCTGTTAACGGGTAAAAAACGCACTTAGCCCTCCTGCCAGGCGCTGTCGGGCACATCGGTAATAAACATGTGGCCCGGCGCGTGGCTGATGGCGAACGGCACGCCTGATTTCATTACCGCCGCCTGAGGCGTAACGCCGCAGGCCCAGAACACCGGTACTTCTCCTTCTTCAATGCGTACCGGATCGCCAAAATCCGGCTGCATCAGATCGGCGATGCCCAGACTGTCTGGATCGCCAACCTGAACCGGCGCGCCGTGTACCGCCGGGAAACGGCCGCTGATGGTGACCGCGTCCGGCACCCGGTGCGCTGCGACAGGACGCATCGAGACCACCAGTTCCCCCTGTAACCGTCCCGCCGGGCGGCACAAACGGTTAGTGCGGTACATCGGCACGTTACAGTTGTCGGAAATATGGCGGATATCGATGCCCGCTTCGCGCATCGGCGTTTCAAAGGTAAAGCTACAGCCAATCAGGAAAGTCACCAGATCCGGATGTTCGGCCCAGATGGCGCTGGCATCGGTGATTTCATCCGCCAGCTCTCCCTGGCGCCAGACCCGATAACGCGGAATGTCGGTACGCAGATCAGCCCCTTCCGCCAGCACGGTGCTAAAGCTTCCCGCTTCGCACACGTCGAGCACCGGGCAACTGCGCGGATTACGCTGGGCGTACAGCAGAAAGTCGAAGGCCCAGTCCCGCGGTAGCGAAATCATATTGCACTGGGTCATCCCGGGCGCCATGCCTGCCGTGGGGCGATCGAAGCCGTTACGGATGGTTTCACGTGCGGCGCGCGCCTGAGCGATAGCCTCTGCGCTGGCTTTGATATATGGATTCATGAACGCGCCTCCCCGCTAAAAGGACGAATGGCGATGCCGTGGCTTTCCAGGGTAGTGCGAATCTGACGCGCCATCGCGATGGCGCCCGGACTGTCGCCGTGTACGCAGATAGAATCGGCTTCGATGCAGGTGAACTTCCCCTCCACCGATTCGACGCCGCCCTCGTTAATCAGCCTCAGCATACGCTGCGCCACCTGCTCAGGATCGTGCAGTACGGCGCCGACTTCGCGGCGCGACACCAGAGTACCATCGGCGTGATAGGCGCGATCGGCGAAGGCTTCCGCCACCACTTTAAGCCCCTGTTCCCGGGCCAGTTCGACCAGCGGCGAGCCCGCCAGCGCCACCAGAATCAGCGATGAGTCCAGCGCTTTGATAGCGGCAATCACCGCCAGGGCCTGGCGCTGGTCGTGGGCGATGGTGTTATAGAGCGCGCCATGGGGTTTGACATAGCTCACTTCGCTTCCGGCGGCGCGCGCCAGCCCTTGTAGCGCGCCAATCTGATAGATAACGTCCGCCGTCAGCTCATCGCTGGCGATATCCATGGCCCGGCGACCGAACCCCACCAGATCCGGATAGGCCACGTGGGCGCCCACCGCCACGCCATTGCGCCGCGCCGCCTCCAGGGTCGCCAGAATGCCTGCGGGGGAACCCGCGTGAAAGCCGCAGGCGACGTTAGCGCTGCTGACAACAGGTAGAATGGCCGCATCGTCCCCCATTTTCCACTGGCCAAAGCTTTCGCCCAGGTCGCTGTTTAAATCAATGCTTTTCATCCGGCTTTCCCCTCTCAGACTACATTCAGATAATTAAAGATCGCGCCAACCGACATCACGCCCATATACCAGGTAAGCAGGCAGATAATCAGCCCCAGCCCCAGCAGCCAGCGCGGGTAATGATAACCGTCCATCAGATCGGCGCGACGCCAGCCTACCCACAGGAAAATCGTTAAGCCGATGGGCAATACCAGGCCGTTAAAACCGCCGGCAAACACCAGCAGCGCCGCCGGCGCGGTGCCCAGCATCAGGTAAACCGCCAGCGAGACGGCGATAAAGATGATGGTCGCGATATTGCGCTGGCGCTCGGTCATTCCCGGTTGGAATACGGTCAGAAACGAAACCGAGGTGTAGGCCGCGCCAATCACACTGGTAATGGCTGCCGCCCACAGAATACAGCCGAAGATACGCAGCCCCAGAGTGCCCGCCGCGTGCTGAAATGCCTGGGATGCCGGATTGGCGCTGTGTCCCGCCACGTCCAGGGTGACGCCGCTGGCGACCACGCCAAGGATGGCCAGGAACAGGATGTAACGCATAATGCCGACCACCACAATGCCCTTGGTGGCCGCCGATGAGACTTCGTGGACGTGCTCAGGCCCCACGGCGCCTTTATCCAGCAGGCGATGGGCGCCCGCATAGCTGATATAGCCGCCGACGGTACCGCCGACGATAGTGGTGATGGTGGCGAAATCGATATGGTCGGGCATGACGCTCTGGCGCAGCGCTTCGCCCAGCGGCGGCTGGGAAACGAAAGCGACGTAAAGCGTCAGCGCAATCATCACCAGCCCCAGCACCACCATCATCCGGTCAATGGCGACGCCAGCCCGGCGCGAAGAGAAGATATAAATCGCAATGCCGGCGCTTAACAGCCCCCCCCATTTAGGATCCAGCCCCAGCAGCGCATTCAGGCCCAACCCGCCACCGGCGATATTACCGATATTAAAGACCAGGCCGCCAAACACCACCAACACCGACAGCAGATAGCCGCTGCCCGGTAGCGCGATATTGGCCACCTCCGACGCCCGCTTGCGGGTGAGCGTCACCACCCGCCAGATATTCTGCTGTACCACGTAATCGATGACTATCGAGGCCAGAATCCCGAAGGCAAAGGCGGCCCCCATGGTGGCGGTGAAGGTCGCCGTTTGGGTAATAAACCCGGGCCCGATAGCCGATGTCGCCATTAAGAAGATGGCTGCGATTAACGACGATCGGCGCTTACGCACGAAGGTCTTTTTATTTTCCGCTTCCAGAGCTGCCATGCTGTCACTCCCCATTATGATGTTAACCCTTTGTCTGTCAGGCAATTTTCAGGCCATTGTTGGAACAAATTTTGTAATTGTTAAATTAATGTGTTTGCATTGTTGAACAATAAACTACGTAGCGGCGAATAAACCGGCAATACCCTTTTGGGAGAGCAGTAACAAAATCGCGAAGACGATCACTGTTTTTTGATTCGCTGATTAACTCAATGCCCTGTTTTTGTGCATAGCAATGCAGTTTTGCCCCTAAATGGTGCATATGATGCACAGTTCGGGTGCCTTGCCGCTGACCGGCTAAATATGTGAATATTGCCGCTCTGTTGATTGCCGGGAATGCAACCTGCCATGAAGAAAAGCTCGCCTGCCCCTGTACTGAGTGAAAAGACGGCCGAAATTATTCGCCAGAAGATTATTACTGGCGAGCTGGCGCCGGGAGCCCGCCTGTCAGAGGCTGCGTTAAGCGAGCGGCTGGCGATTTCGCGCAATACCCTGCGTGAAGTTTTTCGTCTGCTGACTCAGGAAGGATTACTGCACTACGAGCCGAACTGCGGCGTTTGCGTGGCCGTGCCGGATATGGCGGCGATTATCGATATCTACCGTATCCGACGGCTGATCGAGTGCGACGCGCTGCGTCAGGCATGGCCGCTGCATCCGGCGGTAGAGCGCATGGCGCAGCAAATTACCCTGGCCCGTGAACACGGCGCCCGCGGCGACTGGAGCGCGGTGGGTACCGCCAATATGCTGTTCCACACCGCTATCGTCGAACTTTCAGACAGCCCGAGGCTGGTGCGCCTGTACCGGCATATTTCCGCCGAACTGCGGCTGGCCTTCGGGCATCTGGACGATCTGGAGATGCTACACGCCCCCTATATTGAAAAGAATGCCGCGCTGTTAGCGCTGCTCAATAGCGGGAAAAATGAAGAGGCGGCGCAGATGCTGGCGAGTTATCTGGATCAGTCCGAACGAACCCTACTGGCGGTGCTGCAGCGGCGGGCGGCTCAGGCGTGATAAGTTAGCCTTTAGCGTTCACAAATCTTCACGTACTACGCGTAAACAGGGGACTCTGATGCAGCTGACCGCATCAATAACACAGGCGGCTGCTGTCAGTTAATCGGCACTTCGGGCACGGGTCAGACGCATCCAGTTGCCGTGGGCAAAGGCCGCTTTATCATTTTCACTGAGGTGACAGGTTTCCAGAAATTGCCTCGCCTCATTACCGGTGCGGTATTGGAAAGGGTAATCGGTAGAAAAGAGGATTCGTTCCGTTCCCACTATCGCAACCGCCCTGTCCAGGAAATGAGGAAAGAACATACCGCTCGCCGTAACATAGAGATTTTCCCGCAGGTACGATGCCAGGGGTAATTTCAGGTTTGCCACTCTGTCCATCGCCGCCAGGCGTTCTGCATAAAATAATATCAGCTCACCCCAATGCCCCAGGATCGTCTGAAGCGCCGGAAGGCGATCAAATGTGCCTGACAAAACCAGACGGATAAATTGAATTCCCGCATCATAATGCCAGCCGAGACCATAAGTGGCGAAGGCCGTATTTACCTCCGGGCTGAAGCCTGAATAATAGGCGTTTCTGACGGTGATATCTGGCGCCCCCGGATGAATTAATACTGGCGCATTCAGGGTTTCGGCGCAGCTAAGAATGGGGAAATAACCGGGGCTGTCTAAATGTTCTGCGCCACCGCTGCATAGCAGTGCGCCTTTAAAGCCCAGGCTTTTTATACAACGCTCCAGTTCATTAGCCGCTTCATCAGGCATGGAGACCGGCAGGGTTGCCAGCGCCTGAAACCGATCCGGGTACCTTGCCACCACTTCCGCAATACCGTCATTGATTCGCTGTGCCATACTGACGCTGGCTGGCCCCAGCCCGTGAAGCGCCGGTGACGTCAGGGAGAGTACCTGCATATCCAGACCTGATTCATCCATCAGGGCAAGGCGCTCATCAGCGATATCAAACAGCCGGCGCTTAATGACGCCGGAATTAAAAGCAATACTGGGATCTTTTGCATCCAGCCCCGCTGCTTTCCAGGCGCTACACACTTCCCCGGTCAAAAAATGCTCTTCAATACCAATCAGCTTCATCATCTGTCCTCATCCTGAAAAATCATGACTTCCACCGCTTCACCAGGGCACGGTTTTCCCTTCACGGTCGAGATATTGCAGCCCCGGCTTCCCCTGCTGTGAAAGCATCACCTTCACCACTTTCGGAATGCTTTCCTCGATGCTTAGCGGCGCTTCAGCACCGCCCAGCTCGGTAGCGACCCAGCCTGGCGCCATTAACAGCAAAGTACGTGATTCTCCGGCATGACGAGCGGCATAACTGCGCATGTACATGTTCAGCGCAGCTTTGGAGCCACGGTAGACCTCGTGTCCGCCGTTTCTGTTGTTGCTCACGCTGCCCTGTCCTGACGACATAACACCAATGGTGCCTGTTGCACAAACCAGATCCTGTAAGCATTCAATCACGCGCATAGGGCTTAACGCATTGGTCACCATGACCTGTTCGAATTCCCGGGTCGATACCTCTGCGATACTCTCGCTCTGGTTTTTGTTAGCGATACCGGCATTATGAAAGAGGATATCTAACACCTTGTCAGATAAACGTTCCCGCAGCGCTTTGATCTGCTGTGGATCAGTGACCTCAAGCTGTTCAATCTCAACGCGCTCTGGATTTTTATCCGCCAGCTGGTGCAGTAACGTTCTGTCTTTCCCGCGTACGGTGCCGATGACGCGCCATCCCTTTGTCACAAATTCCGCAGCCATCGCATAGCCCAGCCCACGTGATGCGCCGATGATAAGGATAGTTTTTTGCGTCTCTCTATTTTTCATCGTTAACTCTCTCTTCTGTGGGCGCAGGCCGCCCGGATGCCGAACGGCGCGCGTCCATGACAATATGGATTCATTGCGAAAAGTCCCGTCGCACCGCAATGGCGGCGGCGATAACTGGTCAATTTCACCGCTGTAAGGCAAGTTATTACCGTCGATATCCGGGACTATCCGGTACGTGGACAACTCTATGCCTGACAGACATAATGCGGAAGACGCATAGCTTGCATTTATACTATGCACCAAACGCCTTACCTCTTTTTCCAAACGGGATATCTGAAGTTATGGCTGACCCCGACCTGAATTTACTCATAGCCCTTGATGTGCTTATCACTGAAGCCAATGTTACTCGCGCCGCGCGCCGTCTGGGGTTAAGCCCTTCAGCGATGAGCAGAACCCTGACTCGCCTTCGCGCAACGACGGGCGATCCCCTGCTGGTTCGGGCCGGGCGTCAGATGGTGCTGACGCCCTATGCCGAAAATATACGTGAAAGCACCCAACGCACCGTCTCTGCCGCTTTGGGTATACTCCGCCCCTCTGCGGTATCGCTTGACCTGTCCAGACTGGAAAGAACCTTTACTATCAGGGCGAACGAAGGTTTTGTTGAGGCTTTCGGTGGCACGCTTATCACCTCAGCGGCGGTAAAAGCCCCCCTCGTTCGCCTTTGTTTTGTGGCAAAAGAAGAAAAAAGCGCAAAACATTTACGCACGGGTCTGGCCGATCTAGAAATTGGTGTTTTAGGCGAAATGGGGCCGGAAATACGCCTGCAGGCGCTGTTCAGAGACCGGTTTGTCGGTGCGGTGAGAAAAGGTCACCCCCTGCTGAAGCGGAAAGGTAATATCAGCGCCGCGCAATATGCTTCATTTGAACACGTCATTACTTCCCGTCATGGATTCGCCAGCGGCCCGATAGACAAGGCCCTGGCTGAATCAGGACTGGAACGGAAAATTGCTGCCGTGGTACCGAGTTTTCCTGCCGCGATAGCCGTGGCGGTAGCCTCAGATTTGATTGCGCTCGTCCCCTCTTCTTTTCTTATAAACCGAATCAGCGGTGATGAAAATGAGGCGACGACGGCATTGCGCATGTTCGAGCTTCCGGTAAAAACTCAGGAAATCACCATATCGCAAATGTGGCACCCCCGGCTGGATGCCGACCCTGGCCATCGCTGGCTGCGACAGCATGTACTGGATGTTTGTCGGCAGCAAATGCAGCGTATCACTAAAAATTGACGCTCTTTATGGTCAACGGCCACAGTACATTTCACAGGAGGAGTCCCGACCATTAAACCTTGCTGTTATCTCCATTGCCCTGTTTTTACAACAGCCCCTGAAACGCCTTAAAGCAGACCATTCGCCGCCAGCGCTTGTTTCAGCTCCGGGCGCTGTCGTACTGCGGCCGCGATCGCGCTGAATTTCGGGGTATGCTGACGAAACCAGCTCACCCCCGGCGCCCAGCGCTCCATGACCACGATGTAGCAATCCAGCAGCGTTAGCTGCGCCCCCAGCGCATAAGGCGCGGCTTTAAGCTGCTGTTCCAGCCATAGCAGCAGCGACTGACGATGGCGAACCATATTCTCCTCCAGCTGCTGCGCCGCATCCGGGGCCCAGCGCCGGGGATAGTCGGCATAAGTAAAGGTGGGGTAAACGCTGGCGACCAGCCAGATAAGCAGGCGCTGAAACTGCAGACGCTCAGGCGTGCCCTGCGGCGGCGCCAGCTGCGGACGGTGGTCGAGGATCATCAGAGCAATGGCGGCCGATTCGGTCATTACCTTGCCATCGTCCAGAACCAGGGTTGGCACCTGACACAGCGGATTGAGCTGGCGCAGCCGATCGCGCTGCGGGCCTGGTTTATCAAAGCCTTCCACATTCTCAACGCGGTACGGCATCTCCGCCAGCCGCAGCATCAGTTCGCAAATCGCCGATCCCCAGCCCGGGGCGCCGTACAGGGTTATCATGGTTACTCTCCGGTGAAAGAAACTCAGTGTAGCCTGGCGGCTTTCGCGTAAACCGCAAGTCTGTTAACGGGCTTTTATCCGGGTCAATTGGGGGCAGCTGTAAAATGCGATATTTACAGGGGCCGGTACCGGAATCCCGGGAAATTCCGGCACTAAAGCTAACCGCTGACTCATTCAGCCAGATAGCCACCATCAACAGGATAAACGCCCCCAGTACAAAATCCTGATTTTTCTGACAGTAAGAACAGAATAAAATCAGCCACTTCGGTCATGGTTGCCATTCTTTTCATGGGATGGCTGTTTGAGAAAGCGCTGATAATACTTTCGGGCAGTTCGTTGATTCGGGGCGTACTGACATAACCAGGTGCAACCGCATTAACCCGTACGCCTTTACATGCGAATTCCAGCGCTGCGGTTTTGGTTAAACCAATGATGCCATGCTTTGCGACAGTGTAAGGCGCCAGCCCGGGAATAGCCGTTAATCCATTTACTGCCGATAAATTAACTATTGAACCGCCTCCTGACTTTAATATCGCTGGTATTTCATATTTCATACAGTAAAAGACGCTGCTTAGCGTATTGGATATAACTGCATTCCAGTTATCTACTGTCTGCTCCGTTATTGTTTTATTATGCTCGCCAGTGGTGCCTGCATTATTAACTGCATAATCAAGTCTGCCGAAATGATTTACGGCATTATTAACCATTTTGCTGACTTGTTCAGGGTCTGAAACATCACATGCTATGCCAATCGCCGTTTTGCCATCTGGTGATAATGCCCTGGCACTTTGTTCGGCCTGATGTAACGATCTGGACACAATGATCACACAGGCTCCATGTCGGTGTAGTTGCCCTGCGACCTCTTCACCGATGCCAGTGGTGCTTCCCGTTATTAACGCAACTTTGTTATGAAAATTCATGTCATCTCCGGTAATAGTCCTGGTGCTTTTACAGAAGCATACATGACGGTTGTGACAATTTTTGTCAGTACTCTTTGTCCAGACTGATACCTTCTTTATCTCTCCATCTTTTCAACAAGATAGCTCTGGCCTCCGGGTAAGTGACGCTGAGTATAGAGATTTTTTTATTCTGTCGGTTCTGAAGTGGCGAAATTGATTTCTTATCTCGCACCATCCTGCCAGTAGCCAGCATGACTCCATATAGACAAGGGCAACGGGCCAGATTACGCGGGAAGATATGACATCGTTTTTATCAGAGTATATTATACTGAGTTTTTTTCTTTCATTAATTGATTTACATATATCATCAAAGCCCGAAGATTCTCTTTGAACAGGGCCTGTCAGGTATGACTGATGCTCAATATATTCCTTTAATTCATCAGGAATAACTGCATGTATTTTTGCAATGGCTTTTTTGGCGTTTTTTTTAAAGTCAGCGTCCGTGTTGCTGCACACCCAGTTAAGGCCGAGTGCAAGAGCATTAATCTCCTGAGGCGTGAATGCCAATGGAGGCAAATGATAATCGGAATTAACAACATATCCGATCCCGACACTACCCTCAATACATACCCCCTGGTGCTGAAGCGTCTGTATATCTCTGTAAACGGTGCGCACGCTTACTTTTAACTTTTCAGAAAGCGTCAGCGCAGTTACCGGATAGCGGTGAGCCCGTAATATCTGGAGTAATTCAAGAAGTCTTTGTGTTCGGGTCATACCAGTCTGGCCTCCCGCCCTTATCCCGGGGTGCGTTTGTCGGGTAAAATCGCGAGCTTTACTGTATGCAATAGATGTCTGAATTATGACGCATGCCCGAAAGTAATTTCACTAAGTTTTGTGGCAGAAAAGAAAACCAGAACGGTTCACACCCTCAATGCGGTACGGCATCTCCGCCAGCAGCAACATCAGTTCGCCAGTCGCCGGGCCCCGGCCTGGGGTGCCGTACAGGGTTATCATTGCTCGTTTCCCACTTTGTCACTAACAAAGTCAGTGTAGCAGCGATGATTTGTGACAGCGTCACATAAGCCAGTTGCTTTATTTGCGGCGATCGAAGCGCATTTTGTTCACCCGGCGATATCTGAACATCTTGCTGAGTATGAAGCGCTATTGCAGGCATATGGAAATGGCGAGCATTCGCTCGGCATCACCTGGCGCCTGCCCCATCATCATCCATACTCTTCGCGCGCGACGCTGGTCAGCAGTGAAAGCGAAGAAGGACAACGCCTGGCGACAAAATGGGCTCAGGACGGGCTGCCGCAAGGGTTGTGTGACCTGGGATTTACTGGTGTGGCGGATTTATGGGCGCCCTGGTGCGCTGTTATGGCTGGTAACGACCTCGCCTCACTGGCTTTTGCTGCCCGCCTTAGTCATACGGGGGCTGAACCCGGTCTGGTCACCCTCGGCGAATTCCGGGGTCAGGGCTTTGGCGCGGCCGCCACGGCCGACTGGCCCCGGCGGAATGCTTTTGCTTTATAGCAATATTTCGTCTCATCGCATAACGGAGCGGCTGATGCTACGCGCATGTGGTGCTGGATTGCGCTTCACCTGATCGTGCGGTGAGTGGTTCAGCGACTATCGGACACGGATGAACTCATCAGCGAGCTTAACGAACAGCGCAGCGTCACGGGCTTACGCGCCAGCCCGGCCAGAGGGCCGTCGGCTATCTCGCAGTTGAGGATATTGTCAGGCCAGTGGCGGCGGGCCGAATAGACGTTGATATTTACCCACACGCCCTCTTTAAGCCAGCCCAGCCGCTTGCGGTTGATGGAGGCTGGCGTAAAACGCACCGTGCCGCCTTCGGACGGCAGATTAAGCTCCGAGCGCCCCATATCGATCTGGCCAGATTCGTCCGCGGCAGACTGGTGCCGGGCGTTGGGCTCGCCATACCAGCTGGCGGCAACGGTAATGCCCTCCTTCCCCTGCATCAGCGTCTGACGAGCATCCGGTGACAGCAGAACCCGGATCTGCAGATCCGGCAGCGGCCCGGTTTGCGCTGCCTGCCCGTTTCCGGCTGCGACGATCGTAAACAGCGCCCACAGGCCATACCCCCTTAACCTTAATCTCATCCATCGCTCCCGCTATCTGCCGATAATCGCTAAGCGTAGATCGTAAACCGCAGCCGTGTCGCTGACTATTTGACAGAGGCCAATGATTATCCGGACTGAGGTATCGGCAGAAATCGCCTGTTAATCGAGGAGTGTCGATGGTCGTTATTTTGGTGGACGAGAATGATAACAATGTGGAGGTGATGGAAAAGCAGGAAGCCCACAGGCGAGGCGCGTTTTACCGGACAATCACGGTATATGTGTTTAATAGCGTGGGTGAACTGTTAGCGCAGGCGCGCATCCGCTAAATATCATTGCGGCGGCTTGTGGAGCAATACCTGCTGCGGTCACCCGCTGCCTGGGGAAACAACGGAAAACGCCGCCCGATGGCCATCGCTACTTTGGCGTGTCTGACAAACGTTCGATGCTGAACCCCGAAGAGGCGGACGATTTTTGCTAGCGAACGCTGGATGAGATCGAGAAAGGCGTCGCCGCGAGACCAGGGCGCTATACGCCCTGGTTTACTCTGGTGTTCCCCATGTCCGCCGCATCTTCTCGCCCTTGCGGAGTAAGGAGTTTGTACATCGCTTTGTTACAGAGCGATACGGATCACATCATCCGGCGCGCTGGCCTCTTTCTGGCGGCTGGATGCCTGCTTCACGCTGACATACAGCGTTTTGCCATCGGGGGAAAGCGCCAGGCTGTTCGGGTGAGTCGGAGTCTGAATGGTTTTAGTCACCTTCAGGGTTTTGGCGTCGATCACGCTGACGCTACCCGCCTGACGGTGGGTCACGTAGATTTCGTTGCGCTGAGGATTAAACAGCACCGCCAGGGATTCCGGTACATCAACGGTATTGGTTACTTTACCGCTGCGGGTATCCACCACCAGCAGCCCTTTCGCTTTTGAGTCGGTGACGAAGGCGCGATGCCCGGCGCTATCCAGGCTGATATTCAGGAACATATGGGGCTGGCCATCGTCCAGCAGTTTGTTGCGCGACAGCACCTTGTTAGAGGCGGTATCGATGGTAATAAACTCGCCGTCGGCATTGCTGGTGTACAGGCGCTGTGCCGCGCTGTCCAGCGCCAGTCCGGTGTTCATTTTCCCCAGCCCTTCAATGGTGGCGCGCAGCTTCAGCGTGGCGCCGTCCACCACCCAGACCACGCTCTGGGGCCCCAGACCGCCGACATAAACAGTGTCTGTCGCTTCATCTACCGCCAGCTCACGCGGCGCCAGCGGGCGTACCTCTTTGCTGCGCTTGCGGGGGTCGAGCACCAGGCGCCCTTTCACTTGACCCGTTTTTGCGTCGATAGCCGTCACGGCGCTGTCGATGGTATTACCGAACCACAGGGTATGGGTTGCGTTATTAATCGCGGCGCCGAAGGGCTTCAGGTCATTATGGATAATCTGGGTGATATCCAGCGTGGCTGGATCCAGACGATAGACGATCCCGCCTTTATCAAGCGAACGACTCTGGGAGGTCGCCAGCCACATCGCCTGTCCGGAGGCGCTGAACGCCATCTCATAGGCGCCTTTGGCGACCGGTTTGCGCAACAGCTGTTCGGCGGCGCTGGCGCTCATCGCCGGAAGTGCGCAGGCAAACAGCGCGGCCCCCATCAGTAGTGCACTCAGCCGGGGCTTAATGGATCGTGAACGTAATTCCATGGTGAATCCTTTTTAAATCTTAATGTTGTTGGCAGCATCCCTGAATCTTCGGGCGTAATCGCAAGCTTCAGAGTTTGTTAATTGAGAATAATAATCATTAACCAATGTAACTGGCAATCATTTCTGATAGTTAGCCCCGTTTTTATCCGTATGGCCCGAATCAATCAGGCGCATTAGATAAAAAACCGGTAATCTGCTGCGGTTAATTGATTTTAAGGAGTTCCTGATGGCTGTACGGACAGAAATCGCGCGCTGGATAATGATAATGCTGTGCGTTGCCACGATCGCTGGCTGTTCGCATAAACCGCCCCAAAAGAAAATTCCCGTCATACCGTCCACCGAAGAGAAGGCCCCCCAGCCGATGCGCGGCGTGTGGCTGACCACCGTCTCACGGCTGGACTGGCCACCGGTGGCCTCGGTGCGGGCCGCGCCTGAGCAACGGATCGAGATGCAAAAGCGCGCCATGACGGACAAGCTGGATAACCTGGTCAGGCTTGGCATTAATACCGTCTTTTTCCAGGTGAAGCCGGATGGCGGCGCGCTTTATCGTTCGGCAATCCTCCCCTGGTCAGATGTGCTCACCGGCACGGTCGGCGAAGATCCCGGCTACGATCCTCTGGCCTTCGTGTTACAGGAAGCCCACAAGCGAGGATTAAAAGTTCACGCCTGGCTGAACCCTTATCGGGTCACAATGAACACCCGCCCCGCCACCGTCGCCGCCCTGGCTCATACCCGCTACGGTTCTCCTTCCAGCGTTTGGGTAACCCACAGAGACTGGATTCGGGTCGCCAGCGACCGCTACGTGCTGGATCCCGGCCTGCCTGAGGTTCGGGACTGGATAACCAGCGTGGTCACCGAACTGCTGGAACGCTATAACGTCGATGGCATTCAGTTCGATGACTACTTCTATTATGAAACGCCGCAGTCGCGGATGAACGACGACCAGACCTGGCGCCGCTACGGTCAGGCATACGCCGACAAGGCCAGCTGGCGACGTAATAACACCCTGCAACTGATCCGGCAGGTATCAAAAGCGATTAAGACCCTCAAACCCACAGTGGAGTTCGGTATCAGTCCGGTCGGCGTGTGGCGTAATCAGAGCGACGATCCGCGCGGCTCAGACACGCGCGGCGCCGCGGCCTATGACCAGGCAAGCGCAGATACCCGCCAGTGGGTGGAGCTGGGGCTGCTGGATTACATCGCCCCGCAGATCTACTGGCCCTTTTCCCGTAAGATTGCCCGTTACGATGAACTGGCGAGATGGTGGGCAAACGTGGTCAGGCCCACCCACACCCGGCTCTATATCGGCGTAGCGCTGTATAAAATCGGTACACCATCGCGGCTTGAACCTGAGTGGGCCATTGACGGCGGCGTACCTGAACTGAAACGCCAGCTGGATTTGAATGACAGTCTGCCGGAAATATCCGGAACCATCCTGTTTCGCGAGGATTTCCTTAATCAGCCACAAAATGCCGCCGCAGTAAACTATCTGCGTAGTCGCTGGGGCCGCTAAAAAAACGACGAAGCCTGCTTTCGGGCTTCGTTATTATTGGTTAAGTCGCCATAAAAAGTACATTCTTTCCCTTCCTGAATGCTTTAACATCCCCCATGGCAGCTTTTATACATTGCCAGAAATCAGCTCTCAGTCGCTGGATTGCTTCTGATTTGATAATTTCCCCCATTTGCATCATATGACATCAGCAAGAATCAACCTGGATGCTGTTGGTTAATCAAAATTATCTGAAAAATTAATTTATACAAAGAGAGGCGGCTACCAGATTTCTTTTTCCCTTGTTGGCCAAAGCACCAGCCGTTTCGAAGGAACTGTCCAAAAATTCCTCTCGTATCAAAAGATAACAACGCCCATCACGCTTGACAATATTAAAAATAACGACTACGGCCTTCTGTGAATAAACATAACTGCTGGCTTAACCTTCGTTCCTGGCGCCTCTGGCGCTGACCACCTAACCTCCTGTTTTACCATTTCGTTTAGCTGTAAATATTCTATTTCTGTCACCAGATTATAAATAGACATTTCATATTCGATATATTCTAAAATACATATCCATATTACTGGTAATGTCTTGACGATGATTACTTAGTCTATTTTTACAATTAGTAACAAATCCCCATCCAGGGGGCAGATGACTTTCCCTCGCGCCCGTCAGTTTTTATCTATTCTTTGAAGCGTTAACCCCGGGAAAAGAAACTGACGTAAAACCAAAAAGGATGTACGTGAGTCGGGGCGTTTTTTTGATTTTATTTTTAATACTGGTGCATGCGAGGATGACTATGTCTCAACAACGTGACAAGAATAATCCGTACCTGCTTAGCGACTGGCATCCGGAAGATGCCAGTTTCTGGGAGAAGACGGGAAAACATATTGCCCGTCGAAATTTGTGGATCTCAGTAGCCTGCCTGCTGCTTGCCTTCTGCGTCTGGATGCTGTTTAGCGCCGTCGCCGTTCATCTTAACGAGATAGGTTTTCACTTCACCACCGATCAGCTATTTATGCTAACGGCGCTGCCAGCGCTTTCCGGCGCCATTTTGCGCGTTCCCTGGTCGTTTATGGTGCCTATTTTCGGCGGCCGTTACTGGACGGTGCTGAGTACAGTGATTCTGATCGTCCCCTGCGTCTGGCTCGGTTTTGCCATTCAGAATACCGCCACCCCCTACTGGGTGTTTGTCATCATCGCGCTGCTGTGTGGCTTCGCCGGAGCCAACTTCGCCTCCAGCATGGGCAATATCAGCTTTTTTTTCCCCAAAGAGCGTCAGGGCAGCGCCCTGGGCGTTAACGGCGGTCTGGGTAATCTGGGCGTCAGCGTGATGCAACTGGTCGCGCCACTGATTATCACCCTGCCGGTGTTCGCCGTGCTCGGCGTCCACGGCGTGATGCTGGAAGATGGCTCCGACATGTGGCTGGCGAACGCCGCCTGGATCTGGGCGCCGCTGCTGCTGCTGGCAACCGTCGCCGCCTGGTTTGGCATGAACGATATCGCCAGCTCCAAAGCCTCTATCGCCGATCAACTGCCGGTGCTTAAGCGCCTTCATATGTGGCTGCTGAGCCTGCTTTATCTGGCCACTTTCGGCTCGTTTATCGGCTTTTCCGCCGGATTTGCCATGCTGGCGAAAACCCAGTTTCCGGATGTCGATATCCTCAATCTGGCCTTTTTTGGCCCCTTTCTGGGGGCGCTGGCCCGCTCCGCGGGAGGCGTACTGTCCGATAAGCTGGGCGGGGTACGGGTCACTCTGGTGAACTTTGTCTTTATGGCTATCTTCAGCGCCCTGCTGTTTTTAACGCTGCCGGGCAGCGGTTCCGGTAATTTCATCGCCTTCTACGCGGTATTTATGGGCCTGTTTCTGACCGCCGGGCTGGGCAGCGGCTCCACCTTCCAGATGATCGCCGTGATCTTTCGCCGCCTGACCATTCGTCGGGTGAAGCAGCGCGGCGGCAGCGATGAAGAAGCCCAGCGCGAAGCGGTTGCCGATACCGCCGCCGCGCTGGGCTTTATTTCCGCCATTGGCGCCATCGGCGGCTTCTTCATTCCCAAAGCCTTCGGCACCTCGCTGGCCATGACCGGCTCGCCGGTAGGGGCGATGAAGATCTTCCTGATTTTCTACATTGTCTGCGTGCTGCTGACCTGGTTGATTTATGGTCGCAAGACACTGAATACCAAGTGATATTTAATCAACGCCCCACCATGAGGGCGTAAAAATGTGAGCAGTGTAACCACAGGGAGGAGCATTTCCCTGTCAGGAGAACTAACATGAGTAAACTTCTCGACCGCTTTCGTTACTTTAAACAGAAAGGCGAGACCTTTTCCGGCGATCACGGCCAGGTGCTGAACACCAACCGCGACTGGGAAGACAGCTATCGCCAGCGCTGGCAGTTCGACAAGATTGTCCGTTCCACCCACGGCGTAAACTGTACCGGCTCCTGTAGCTGGAAAATTTACGTTAAAAACGGGCTGGTCACCTGGGAAACCCAGCAGACCGACTACCCGCGTACCCGCCCCGACCTGCCAAACCACGAACCGCGCGGCTGCCCACGCGGGGCAAGTTACTCCTGGTATCTCTACAGCGGCAACCGCCTTAAATATCCAATGATTCGCAAGCACCTGCTGGAACTGTGGCGCGAGGAGAAATCCCGTCACAGCGATCCGGTGGACGCCTGGGCCGCGATTATGGCGGACCAGGAGAAGTGCAAAAGCTATAAGCAGATGCGCGGCCGCGGAGGCTTTGTACGATCGAACTGGAAAGAGCTCAACGAACTTATCGCCGCCGCCAACGTCTGGACCATTAAAAACTATGGCCCCGATCGCGTGGCCGGTTTCTCGCCGATTCCGGCGATGTCGATGGTTTCCTACGCCGCCGGTACCCGCTATCTGTCGCTTATCGGCGGTACCTGCCTGAGCTTCTACGACTGGTACTGCGACCTGCCTCCGGCTTCGCCCATGACCTGGGGCGAGCAGACCGACGTGCCGGAATCCGCCGACTGGTATAACTCCAGCTATATCATCGCCTGGGGCTCCAACGTCCCCCAGACCCGAACTCCGGATGCCC
Source organism: Rosenbergiella sp. YN46 (assembly GCF_036620675.1). Taxonomy (NCBI): domain Bacteria; kingdom Pseudomonadati; phylum Pseudomonadota; class Gammaproteobacteria; order Enterobacterales; family Erwiniaceae; genus Rosenbergiella; species Rosenbergiella sp. YN46. The sequence continues at coordinate 105,078 of NZ_JAZHEE010000005.1, read as the reverse complement.
ACTTCTTTACTGAAGTGCGCTACAAGGGCACCAAAACCATCGCCATCACCCCCGACTATTCGGAAGTGGCCAAACTGTGCGACCAGTGGCTGGCGCCGAAACAGGGCACCGACAGCGCGCTGGCGATGGCCATGGGTCACGTGATTCTTAAAGAGTTCCACCTCGATAACCCCAGTGACTACTTCCTGGATTACGCCCGCCGCTATACCGATATGCCCATGCTGGTGCTGCTGGAGCCTAATGAAGCAGGCTACATGGTACCCGGCCGGATGGTGCGCGCCTCGGATCTGGTGGACGGTCTGGGGGAAGCCAATAACCCGGAATGGAAGACTGTGGCGTATAACGACGCTGGTGAACTGGTGGTGCCTAACGGCTCCATCGGCTTCCGCTGGGGCGAAAAAGGCAAATGGAATCTGGAGCCGCAGGCGGCGGGGAAAGAGACTCAATTACGTCTGAGCCTGCTGGACAACCATGATGAAGTCGCGACGGTCGGCTTCCCCTACTTCGGCGGTCTGGAAAGCCCTTACTTCCGTAGCGTGAAGCAGGAGCCGGTCACCACCCATAAGCTACCGGCCAGGCGTCTGACCCTGGCCGATGGCCGCGAATCCCTGGTGGTTTGCGTCTACGACCTGGTGCTGGCCAACTACGGCCTGGAGCGCGGCCTGGACGATGAAAACGCCAGCCGCGATTACGGCGACATCAAAGCCTATACCCCGGGCTGGGCCGAACAGATAACCGGCGTACCGCGCGCTCACACCGAGCGTATCGCCCGGGAATTCGCCGACACCGCCCACAAAACTCATGGCCGTTCGATGATTATCCTCGGCGCCGGTGTTAACCACTGGTACCACATGGATATGAACTACCGCGGCATGATCAACATGCTGGTGTTCTGCGGCTGCGTGGGCCAGACCGGCGGCGGCTGGGCGCACTATGTGGGCCAGGAGAAACTGCGCCCCCAGACCGGCTGGCTGCCGCTGGCCTTCGCCCTGGACTGGGGCCGCCCACCGCGCCATATGAACAGCACCTCGTTTTTCTACAATCACGCCAGCCAGTGGCGCTACGAGAAGCTGAGCGCCCAGGAGCTGCTGTCGCCGCTGGCGGATTCATCCCGCTACAGCGGCCATCTGATCGACTTTAACGTGCGCGCCGAACGCATGGGCTGGCTGCCTTCCGCCCCGCAATTGGGCGTTAACCCGCTCACGCTGGCGGCCAGCGCCGAAAAAGCCGGTCAGTCGGTGAAGGACTATACCGTCAACGCTCTGAAGTCCGGCGACCTGCATATGGCCTGCGAACAGCCCGATAACGGCACTAACCATCCGCGCAACCTGTTTGTCTGGCGCTCTAACCTGCTGGGATCTTCCGGTAAGGGCCACGAATATATGCTCAAATACCTGCTCGGCACCCAGAACGGGATTCAGGGCAAGGATCTGGGCAGCACCGACGGTATCAAGCCTGAAGAGATCGACTGGCGGACGCCCGCAATTGAAGGCAAACTCGACCTGCTGGTAACCCTGGACTTCAGAATGTCCAGCACCTGTCTGTTTTCGGACATCGTACTGCCCACCGCCACCTGGTATGAGAAGGACGATATGAATACCTCGGATATGCATCCGTTTATTCATCCGCTCTCTGCCGCCGTCGATCCCGCCTGGGAATCCAGGAGCGACTGGGAAATCTATAAGGGTATCGCCAAATCGTTTTCCGAGGTCTGTCAGGGCCACCTTGGCCAGGAAACCGATGTGGTACTTACGCCGCTGCAGCATGACTCCCCGGCGGAGCTGGCCCAGCCTTTTGATATTCAGGACTGGCGTAAAGGCGAATGCGATCTGATCCCCGGCAAGACCGCCCCGGGCATCACTACCGTCCAGCGCGACTACCCGGCCACTTACGAGCGCTTTACCGCGCTGGGGCCGTTAATGAACGAGCTGGGCAATGGCGGTAAAGGCATTAGCTGGAATACCGATAAAGAGGTGGAGCTGCTGGGTAAGCTTAACTACCTCAAGGCCGACGGCCCGGCCCAGGGACGCCCGAAAATTGACTCCGCCATCGACGCCGCCGAAGTCATTCTGACCCTGGCGCCGGAAACCAATGGCCAGGTCTCGGTTAAAGCCTGGCAGGCGCTGGGGGAATTCACCGGACGCGATCACACCCACCTCGCCCGCCCCAAAGAGGAGGAAAAAATTCGCTTCCGCGATATTCAGGCCCAGCCGCGTAAGATTATCTCAAGCCCCACCTGGTCAGGACTTGAAGATGAACATGTCTCCTATAACGCCGGCTACACCAACGTTCACGAACTGATCCCATGGCGCACCCTTTCCGGCCGTCAGCAGCTGTATCAGGATCACCAGTGGATGCGCGACTTCGGCGAAAGCCTGGCGGTGTATCGTCCACCTATCGATACCCGCAGCATCGACAATATGAAGGACATGAAGCCCAACGGGTTCCCGGAAAAGGCGCTGAACTTCCTGACACCGCACCAGAAATGGGGCATTCATTCCACCTACAGCGAAAACCTGCTGATGCTGACCATGTCACGCGGTGGGCCCATCGTCTGGATAAGCGAAGTGGATGCCAAAGAGCTAGGGATTGCCGATAACGACTGGATCGAAGCCTTCAACGCCAACGGCGCCCTCACCGCCCGCGCGGTGGTGAGCCAGCGCGTGCCGTCCGGTATGACCATGATGTACCACGCCCAGGAGCGCATCATGAACATCCCCGGATCGGAAATTACCGGTCTGCGCGGCGGGATCCATAACTCGGTGACCCGCGTCTGCCCGAAACCGACCCATATGATTGGCGGCTACGCCCAGTTGGCTTACGGCTTCAACTACTACGGTACCGTCGGCTCAAACCGCGATGAGTTCATCATTATCCGCAAAATGAAAAATATCGACTGGCTGGATGACGAAGGAATGAATCAGGTACAGGAGGCTAACAAATGAAAATTCGTTCTCAGGTCGGCATGGTGCTGAATCTCGATAAATGCATCGGCTGCCACACCTGCTCCGTGACCTGTAAAAACGTCTGGACCGGGCGTGAAGGCATGGAGTACGCATGGTTTAACAACGTAGAGACCAAACCGGGACTGGGCTACCCCCACGCCTGGGAGGATCAGGAAAAGTGGCACGGCGGCTGGATCCGCAAGATTAACGGCAAGCTCCAACCCAAACTCGGCGGTAAGGTCGGGGTATTAGCGAATATCTTCGCTAACCCGGTCGTGCCGCAGATAGACGACTACTACGAACCGTTCAGCTACGACTATAAAACCCTGCATTTCGCGCCGGAAGGCAAACACCTGCCCACCGCCCGCCCTCGCTCGCTGATTAGCGGCAAGCGGATGAACAAAATCGAAGGCGGCCCCAACTGGGAAGAGCTGCTGGGCGGTGAATTCGCCAAACGCGCCGCCGACTACAACTTCGAAGCCATGCAGAAAGAGATGTACGGCCAGTTCGAAAACACCTTTATGATGTATCTGCCGCGCCTGTGCGAACACTGCCTTAACCCGAGCTGTGTCGCCACCTGCCCGAGTGGCGCCATCTACAAGCGTGAAGAGGACGGCATCGTCCTGATCGATCAGGACAAGTGCCGCGGCTGGCGGATGTGCATCAGCGGCTGTCCGTACAAAAAAATCTACTTCAACTGGAAAAGCGGCAAGTCCGAGAAGTGCATCTTCTGCTACCCGCGTATCGAATCCGGCCAGCCGACGGTGTGCTCCGAAACCTGTGTGGGCCGTATCCGCTACCTTGGCGTGCTGCTCTACGACGCGGATCGCATCGAAGAGGCGGCCAGCGTAGAGAACGAGAAAGATCTCTATGAAAGCCAGCTGAGCGTCTTCCTCGATCCCAACGACCCCGAGGTGATCGAAGAGGCGCTGAAGCAAGGTATTCCACAGAACGTGATCGACGCCGCCCAGAAATCGCCGGTCTACAAAATGGCGATGGACTGGAAGCTGGCGCTGCCGCTGCATCCGGAATACCGCACCCTGCCGATGGTCTGGTACGTACCGCCACTGTCGCCTATTCAGTCGGTGGCCGATGCCGGCGGTCTGCCCCATAACGGCAACGTGCTACCGGCGGTGGAAAGCCTGCGTATTCCGGTGCAGTACCTGGCGAACCTGCTGGCGGCCGGCGATACCCAACCGGTACTGCGGGCCCTGAAGCGCATGATGGCAATGCGCCACTACAAGCGCGCCGAGACGGTGGAAGGCAAAGTCGATACCAGCGCGCTTGAGGAAGTGGATCTCAGCGTCGCCCAGGTGGAAGAGATGTACCGCTACCTGGCTATCGCCAACTACGAGGATCGCTTTGTGATCCCCACCAGCCACCGCGAACTGGCCCGGGATGCCTTTCCGGAACGCAACGGCTGCGGTTTCAGCTTTGGCGACGGCTGTCACGGCTCGGACACCAAATTTAATCTGTTTAACAGTAAACGCATCGACGCCATCGACATCAGCGAAATCAGCCATAAAGCGGAGGGCGAGTAATGCAGATTTTGAAAGCGATCGCTCTGCTGATGGAGTATCCCGATGAGCAGCTATGGCAAAGCGGTGAAGAGCTGATGCCGCTGATAGCGCAGGAAGCGCCTCAGCTCAGCGGCTTTGTCGACCAGTTGCTGTCGGCGCCGCTGCTCGATCGGCAGGCGGCCTGGGGCGAAGTGTTTGACCGGGGGTGCGCTACCTCACTGATGCTGTTCGAACATGTGCACGCCGAATCCCGGGATCGGGGCCAGGCGATGGTGGATTTAATGGCCCAGTACGAAGAAGCCGGTCTGCAGCTCGACTGCCGCGAGCTGCCGGACTATTTGCCCCTGTATCTGGAGTACCTCAGTACCCGCAGCCCCGCCGAAGCCCGTCAGGGGCTGCTGGATATTGCGCCGATTCTCGCCCTGCTCGGGGGCCGTCTGAAAGAGCGCCAGGCCCCCTGGAGCCAGCTGTTTGACGCCCTGCTGGAAATTTGCGGCAGCCCGTTAAGAAGTGACAGCGTCACTAAACAGGTGGCAGGAGAAAAGCGCGATGACACCCCGGAGGCGATGGACGCGGTCTGGGAAGAGGAACAGGTGAAATTTATTGATGACGCCGCCTCTTCCTGCGACTCCTCGCCGCAGCAACAGTATCAACGGCGCTTCAGCCAGGAGGCGGCGCCCCAGTATCTGGATCTTTCATCCGGAGGCAGAAAATGACCCAGTTCCTGAATCTGTTTTTCTACGATATCTATCCCTATATTGCCGGGACGGTGTTTCTGATCGGTAGCTGGCTGCGCTATGACTACGGTCAGTACACCTGGCGCGCCTCATCGAGCCAGATGCTGGATAAAAAAGGCTTTCGTCTTGCTTCCAACCTTTTTCATATCGGGATCCTCGGCATCTTTTTCGGCCACTTCTTTGGCATGCTGACGCCGCACTGGATGTATGAAGCCTGGCTGCCGCTGCCGGTAAAACAGCAGATGGCGATGTGGCTGGGAGGCGTGTGCGGCATTCTGACGCTGGTGGGCGGTTTGCTGCTGTTGAAGCGCCGCCTGTTCAATCCCCGGGTGCGAGCCACCTCAACCACTGCGGATATTCTGATCCTGGCGATACTGCTGATTCAGTGCGCGCTGGGGCTGACCTCGATTCACTATTCGCGCCAGTTCCCGGATGGCAGCGAAATGATGAAGCTGGTGAACTGGGCACAGCATATCGTCACCTTCCGGGGCGGCGCTTCGCAGTTTCTGGACGGCGTGGCCTGGGTCTATCGGGTGCATCTGGTGCTGGGCATGACTATCTTCCTGCTGTTCCCCTTCACCCGCCTGGTACATGTCTGGAGCGCGCCGGTGGAATACTTTACCCGCCGCTACCAGCTGGTGCGTTCGCGGCGTTAAGTAGAGATTGTTGCTCAAAGGCGCGCGTAAGGCGCGCTTTTTTACTTCTGCACCGTCGCCAGCGCTTCATTTTCCGGCATCCTTAATTGCCACTTCTTAGCCAGCTTCTCTTTATCATCGCCCTTCAGCCAGTCGTTAATTCGCGCCAGCAGTTCGCTATTGCTCTTCTGCACCATATAGACCTTATAGCTTTCGGTACCGGCGAACGGCTTGCGGGTCGCCATGCAGATTATCCCCGGTTCCCGATGGTGGTAATAATCGCCTTCAATCAGATCGGTAAACATTACGTCCGCCCGTTGGGAGCGTAGCGCCTGGAGGTTATCGACGTTATTTTTTACCCGAATCACCTGGGCATTATGGATATGCTGATTGACAAAACTTTCATTGGTGCCGCCGGGATTCACCACCACCTTCACGCCGGAGCGGTCAATCTGGCGCAGGGTGCGCAGCCAGCCGCTGCGATCGCAATTAGCAATGGCGATTTTGCCGTTAGGCACGACCGGCGATGACAGCCCAAAATCCGCTGCCCGCCCGGGCGTGGCCGTGACGCCGCCCATCGCCACATCAAATTTATCGGCGGCCAGGTCTTTCGACAGCTCAGGCCACGAGGTCAGAACAAAACTCACCTTCAACCCCAGCGCTTTACCCAGCGACCGGGCCATATCGATATCATAACCTTGTAGCGTGCCGTCATCACCATGCCAGGCCAGCGGCGCGTAGTCCCCCGGTACGCCAACCTTCAGGGTTCCGGAGTGTTCGATCGCCGCCAGGCTACGGGCCTGGGCGCCTGTGGCGGTGACAAGAAAGAGTGTAGCTATCAATGACGCGTAAACCGGTTTCATAAGGCCGTCTCAACGGGAAAAAGGTAAACAGATTGTTAACCAAAGCGCCGCTAAAGGAAAGTACCCTGTACAGCGTTACCCTTTTCGCCTGCAAACTCCGCTATCCCGGCTATGGTTAAGGTTGGGGGGCGTCTGTTCGGGACGGCCCGGAAAATCCGTATAAAAGGAGGCAACATGGCAAAGTACCAGTTCGATAATGTGGATACCGACGTCGATCTCGATGCGGAAAATCTGGCCTATGCCCTCAGCGCTGCGGTGGAGGTGCTGGCCTCCAGCATTGCCGGTACCTCACTGCAAAAGAAGCAGGAGATCCTGCGCAAGTTTGATATTGCGGTAAAAAAGAACGAAGACGAAGATTGTCATACCGAGCTGGCCTGGCTGGCCCAGTCCACCAAAGTCACCCTGCTGGGTGATGATGATTAATCTGTTAGCGCGCCGCCAGGGCGCGCTGAATTTATCACTCCAGTCCCCACGTATACCGGTGGCTAAGGAACTGATTGCGTGTTCATCCGATGTTCAACAACACGCAGCACTTCACCTTGTTATAGGTGGCCTTTCCATTCATAATACCATGCACACTCTTACCTCAGCTGACAGAGCATAAAGAAAAGGGACTTGTTTATGTCTGATAAAAATACAGATAACCGGCGGGCAAATAATATTTTATACACATCATCAGTTCTTGGCATAGTCCCTTTGTTGTTGATTTATCTTTTATATCTCTACAACCCACAATCTTCTTTACTAATCAGCATTTTTAATAGCACACAGCATATGCCGTCAATCACATCAGCTTTTAATCCGCTGATGACAAAAGTTATGGATATATACTGTAAAAGCGCGCCCTTGCTTGCGGTTTTTTTCTTTATTGTGCAGTTAAGGTACAGAAAGATAGAAAGAATAGCAGACAGAAAAAAGATTATAAAAGCATGTATATTTAGCCCTTTTTTTTATGCGTTGTATGCTTACCTGGTTTTGTGGGGCAATCTTGAATTAACTATTGCAGGAAGACCTGCAAGATATCTTTCAGAAAATAACCTCACCCTGTTGATTTTTTATTCCCTGTTGTACACTAGTACGTATTTCATGACTTTTGGTATATGTTCCTGCCCTCTGCTGGCACACAGGCTCTGGAAGGAAAGATAGCCGAAATCACTATCTTTCCTTATTTTCATCTAATGTGCCGAACGAACAATATCATTATTTAATCTATCAACCAGATTTTCATCAATAAGTGCCCCCAATACACCGGCAATAACAATACCCATGAGTCCGATAACAACAGCAGGAGCTCCCAGAGAAATTAGCGCGGCACCGAGCGTTGCAGAAAAAACACCCAGAGCAACAGAAGAGACAATACCACTGACAATCCACGTCTCTACCTCCATTATTAGCGGCCCCCAGTTGCCAGTCCGATAGCCTTCAATACTCTTTTGCCTGACCTTCTCCGCCTTCATGGCATAATCCGCCACCTTGAAAGTTTTTCCCAGGGCCGCAAATTTGTTTCCCATATCGTCAGCATTAAATGCCTGCCATGCTTTGACCATGGCTTCCCTGTCTGCTGTGCTGAATTTGAGCCCTGGATTAGCCATCAGTTTATTCATGGAACGCATCGCATCATTATAGTTACGAATTCTTTTTCCTTGGAAGTTTCTGATATTCCCGGCAATCTCACGTGCAAGTTTTTTATAGTTTTCGCCAAGATAGGCCCCAGCTTTGTCACCCATGCTAATAATAATCTCACTGGCTTTAATCAGCACCTCTTTATCTGCTTCTTTCTTCGCTTCCGCAAAATCGCGAACAGCATTCCTGGCAAGTTCTGGAGTACATAAAGGGCTACCTGAAGAAAGGGTGGTGACGGTCACACGATTAAGATCACCATTCCTGACGTCAACTTTATAGCGTGCCAACACATGCTTTTCATTACAATAGACAGTATAAGAATCAATATCTCTGGCTGTTCTCAAGGTAATATGATTAATTAACCTCATGGGCATTTTATTACCGGAGTAATAATAATTATTTTCATCATAAGAACTCCAGTTTCGATATACTTTGGGTGTGTTATCAATTCCGCTTCCCTCCAACACTTTTTGCAGAGAGGTTCCGCCTTCTGTGACATAGTGCTTTTCAGGAACATTCAGGGAATATTTATGCCCTGTATCAATCTCCCCTATCGCACCAGTATATTCTGGTACAGATATCCCCATAATCAGGCCAGTAAGACCAAGTTGTTTGGCCTGGCCGGCATTGAGTCCTTCCAGATTCAACACCATAACCCCTTCCGGGGTGATTTTAAGCACTGAAATACGCACCGAAGGATTCATTTTTCGGGCGGCCACCATCAGGTTTAACAACCTTGTCCTGACCGCTTTATCAGCGCGTATAGCGTTTATCTGTTTCTGCGCCGGGGACGATTTCGCCCCGCTGCTTCCGCTCCCCGCATTCCCACGAGAACCCCCTCCCGGTTCCGGACCGCTTCCCCGCTCGGAACTCCAGTTTGTACCATCACCGTATCCACCATAGCTGAATCCTGCCATATGAGTATCCTCCGTGTTTTAGCTTTTACTGGTTATGCATACAGTGTTATGACCTGAAGGATTATCCATGTCAACTGTGTGTTTTTTTATTTGAGATCTGACAAGTGATGATATGAAAGTATGGAGTTCTGAATCGGGTTGCAGCTGTATATGTTCTGGAATAAATTCTGAACGCGTGCTGAACAGGCGATAGTTATGGAATCGGAGCCCGATCTTGCTGGCGCCGGGCAACGCCTTTAGCCAGTCGCGTAGCGCCCAGCGCTTTGTGCGATTTAATGTGTCGCGCACCGATGAGCCGCGTCTGTATCCTGTTCTGGAACACGCGCTCCATAATCTCGGCCGGCCAAGCCATGGCGCGGATTGTGGCGAGCGTTAAACGCAGCTTGCCCCGTTATCGTCACCGACAAGCGTTGCCTCATACGCCAGACGATACTGTTCCATGCCCTGAACAAATGAGGGACGACGTGTCTGCCAACCGGTTACGCGACGAATTTTGTCAGAGCCGACCCACTGCCAGAAATTGGCCAGGCCGTGAGCGGAGTTAAAGTCCTCTACCTTTCCCTGCTCCGGGGAAACAAACTGTAGTGCCAGCCCGTAGCTGCGGGCCAGGGCTTCGCCAATTTGCCGTGCCGTCTCATAGCGGTCATTCGAGATATTAAACACCTGATTCGCCACCTGGCTTCGGTCGGGATGTTCCGCCAGCATGACGTAAGCCTCTGCGCAATCATCCACGTGACAGGCATGCATGACGGCATTGGGATCGGCCATCAGCGAGAGCGTCCCCGGGCTATTCGCCGCCAGGCAGAAAAGCGCGCCGTAATAGCTCGATGAGTGCCCATAGACAATCGTCGGGCGTAATATTACGACATCAAAGGGCGTCTGGTGCTTATCAAGCAGATTGCTGCACAGGTTGCTACGGGGAAGCAGCATATCCGGCGGATTTATCGGGCTATTTTCGCTATGGGGAGCCAGCGCTGGATCGCCATGCTTTTCGCTCATCCTGCCATAGTCTTTACATCCGCTGGAAAACATTACAAGAGAACGGACACCCAGGGCCTCACTGGATGCAACCAGCGCATCCATCATGGTACGAACTTTAGCAAGATGTCCGGCGGCATCATGCCGATCTTCGGTGTTCGACACTATGACATCGAACGCCACATCACTTATCTGCGCCATAAAGGTGAGATTTTCCGGAGAGCCGACAACGGGAAATATCTCCTGGCGGGCCAGTTCCTGGGCCAGCTCAGGGCGTCGAATCAACCCATAGACTTTCCACCCGGCCCGGCAGAAGGCCTTTGCAACCGCATTGCCGATATAACCGTTAGCTCCGGTGACCAGAACGTTTTTTTGATTCATGTGGTTCCCCTTAATGGATTACGCCGTCATTGCTTGTGTATGGCGCAGCATGCATGCCATATTTTCTTCAATAACAGACTAACGCTTTAATTGGGGAATTTGTGTCCCCGGACTGGGGCATAGCCCGGCAAGGGGGGAGTAAAGATGGAAAAGCTGGCGGATATCGGAGCATTACAGGCCTTTGTGGCCGTTGCTGACAGCGGCTCATTTGTAGAGGGAGCGCGGCGGGTTGGCCTTTCCCGCTCAGCGGTGGGTAAATCTATTGCACGACTTGAAGAGTTGCTGGGGGTCCGGCTGCTTCACCGCACCACCCGCAGGATCGGCCTGACGGCGGATGGACAACTTTTTCTTCCTAAGGCAATGCAGATCCTGAGCGACCTGGAAGAAGCTCAGACAGAGATTCAACGCGCCGGGGCAGCCCCCCACGGCGTTTTGCGGATAACGGCGACCGAAGCTTACGGACGTCAGGTGATTCTGCCCATTGTGGCGAGTTTCCTTGAGCGCTGGCCAACGGTTTCTGCTGAGACTCAGTTTACCGATCGCGTCATCGATATTGTGGAAGAAGGATACGACGTTGCCATTCGCTTTGGCGCACCTTCGGTATCGTCCGACCTGATTATGCGTGTGGTGGCCCGCTCGTCGGCACAGCTTTGCGCCTCTCCCGATTATCTGGCCCGCCGGGGAACGCCGGTGTCACCAGAGGAGCTGGCGAATCATCAGCAGCTGGTATCCGGCTCACGCCACCACCAGCGCGCATGGATTCTTCAGACCCGCGCAGGCTCCCCTGTTTCCGTTGCCAGAAAGCCTTTTCTGCTCAGCGATAACGCCAGCGCGCTTCGCGATGCCGCGCGGTCGGGACTGGGTATCGCCTGTCTGCCGCGGTTTTTGATTGAACAGGACATTGAGCAAGGGATATTGCGGCCCGTACTGGCGGAATATTCAACGGCGGAATTTCCCATCTGCGTGGTTTACCCTACCCGCCGCCAGCTTTCTCCCAGAGTCAGGCATTTTATTGACTGGCTGGTCGAGCAGCTTAATTAGGGTTTATGATCGGCCCATCAGTGTAGCCTCCCCCCCTGGACGACTGGCAGCGAAACGCCTGCTTTTGTCCGGCATGAGCGATAACCAGGGGAATATGCCCGGTTTTCCCCATATCGAAATCAACGCGGGAAGTGCCGTCCTTTTCCGTACGTTGAAAAGTCATAATGCGGGTATCGGCATCTTTATCGACAGGTTCAACAAAGCGGTAGATCTTATTCGAAATCGTCACCGTCTGATTTCTGGCATCCATCAATGCCGACAGCCGCCTTCCCTGCTGATTCACACATTCCAGGCGCATCAATGGTGAATATGCCGATACCGTATCATCTCTCTGCTTCAGGCTTTTCTGCGCGCAGCCCGATAAAAGCAGAGGTAATAGCAAATAGCCGATTGATTTTATGCTCAATTTCACCCACCAGTAAGAAAATTAAGGCCTGCTGCAACCTTAGCAGTTAGCGGTGGAGTTTCAATATCACGGCTGAATGGTATTTGACGGCTGGCGGATAGCGCCGAAATCCACTTCCGGTGCCAGCGATTTACCCCTACTGCACGGCCTCCCCCTCTGAATAACGATTTCCACGCCCCAGCAGCCAGAAAACCGCCAGGCCGGCCACCAGAATACCCGGGGCCGATGCCGCCATCACGCCTGCGGTACCGGCCCCGGCGGCCAGCATTTTTCCGGCCAGTAGCGGACCGGTCATGGCGCCGAGTCGCCCGACCGCCACGGCGGCCCCTACCCCGGTTGCACGTATCGCGGTATTATAGAAACGCGGCGCCAGTGCATAGAGCACGCACTGACCGCCGGTAGCGAACAGTCCCGCCACAAAGCCCACCATCAGCATGGTGTCGAAGCGCGAAGCCATCCCCAGCGCCAGAAGGGATCCCAGCATGCCGCAGTAGATCAGCAGCGCCATCGTCAGTGGCGACAGTCTGTCCATCAGCGCACCCAGCGCCAGGGTGCCCAACGCTGCACCAAATTGCAGCATCAGCATGACCTGGCTCGCCTGACCCTGGCTGAAGCCCTGATCGACCAGCAGTACCGGCAGCCAGTTAATCAGCAGATAGACCACCAGTAGCGTAAAAAAGTAGCTGGCCCACAGCAGCAGCGTGGCGCTGACTGCGCCGGGCCGCAGCAAGGCGGTTAACGATGCGCCGTCATTATTCCCGGCCTGCGCAACGAACTGTCGTGATTCATCCAAATAGCGATACAGCAGCGGCACCAGTAACAGCGGCACCACGCCCCCCACCCAGAATACCGTTTGCCAGGGCAGCGCGATCCCGCCCGCGCCAATGGCCGCCGCCAGGGCTGCCCCCAGCGGCACGCCGCAGTACATCAGGCTAACGGCGACTCCGCGCAGTCGCGGACCAGCAGATTCCGACGTCAGGGCGATCAGATTAGGAAGCGCCGCCCCCAGACCGACACCGGTCATTAGCCGGGCGAATAGCAGGCTGTAGTAGTCCCACGCCAGCGCCGTCGCCAGCGAAAACAGGCCGAACAGGGTGACCGAGCACAGCAGCAGGATTTTGCGCCCGTAGCGGTCCGCCAGCCAGCCACCGCCCAGTGCCCCGGGCAGCAGGCCAATAATGCCAGCGCTGAACACCCAGCCCAGCGCCATGCGATCCAGAGAAAACGCCTCCGCCATTCCAACGGCGGCAATGCCTGCGGCCTGGAGGTCCAGCCCTTCCATCAGTGCAACCAGAAAGCAGAGGCCGATGGTCAGCGCCAGGCGGCCATCGGACTTACGGTGATTCTGTTTCATCGGCAGTGCCTTTTATACAGGTGAGGTAATGAGATAAGTACAATAAGGCGCGGAAGTACATGGCCCCCGCGCCTGATATAGCGGCTTAGCCGCGATTTTTCAGATCCAGCGCCACGTCGACGATCATATCTTCCTGACCGCCCACCATCCGGCGTTTGCCCAGTTCTACCAGGATATCGACCGCGCTCAGGCCATACTTCTGTGCCGCCACTTCGCTGTGGCGCAGGAAGCTGGAGTAAACCCCGGCATAGCCCAGCGCCAGGGTTTCACGATCCACCCGTACCGGGCGGTCCTGGAGCGGGCGCACCAGATCGTCGGCGGCATCCATCAACTGGTAGAGATCGCAGCCGTGCTGCCAGCCGATTTTGCTGGCAGCGGCGATAAATACCTCCAGCGGCGCGTTACCGGCCCCGGCCCCCATACCCGCCAGACTGGCGTCCACCCGGTTGGCGCCCTCTTCCACCGCGGCGATGGAGTTGGCCACCCCAAGGCTCAGGTTGTGATGGGCGTGGATCCCGGTTTCGGTTTCCGGCTTCAGTACCGCCTTCAGCGCCCGGAAACGGGCGCGAATATCGTCCATATTCATGGCACCGCCGGAATCCACCACATAGACGCAGGTAGCGCCGTACTCTTCCATCAGCTTCGCCTGACTGGCCAGATGTTCCGGGCTGGTCATATGGCTCATCATCAGAAAGCCGACGCTGTCCATTCCCAACTCGCGGGCGCAGGCGATATGCTGCTTTGAGACATCCGCCTCGGTACAGTGGGTGGCGACCCGCACCACCCGGGCGCCCGCTGCATAAGCCCGCTTCAGATCGTCAATGGTGCCGATCCCCGGGATCAACAGCGTGGCGATACGCGCCTGACTGACCGATTCCGCGGCGGCGGCAATCCATTCGGGATCGCTGTGGGCGCCGAAGCCGTAGTTAAAGCTGGAGCCCTGCAGGCCATCGCCATGGGCCACTTCAATAGAGTCCACCCCGGCTTTATCCAGCGCTGCGGCTATCTGGCGTACGTTATCCAGTGAATACTGATGGCGAATGGCGTGCATACCGTCGCGCAGGGTCACGTCGGAAATATAAAGTTTGCTCATGCTGCCCCTCCTTTCATGGCAAGCGCCTGCGCAATACGTTCACCGGTGGCGAGCGCGGCGGAGGTCATAATGTCGAGGTTCCCGGCGTAAGCGGGCAGATAGTGCGCCGCCCCCTCCACCTCCAGGTAGATGGAAACCTTAAGCCCGGAAAAACGACCGATCCCCGGTAGGGTCAGCGGCGCATCCGGCGGGATACTGTCGAATTGCACCTGCTGCTTCAGGCGATAACCAGGCACCCAGGCCTGTACCGCCGCCGCCATCTCTTCCACCGAGGCGGCAATCTGCTGTTGGTCAGCCTCGTCGCACAAGACATAAACGGTGTCGCGCATCATCAGCGGCGGCTCCGCCGGGTTAAGGATGATAATCGCTTTGCCCTTCGCAGCCCCGCCGACGGTTTCCAGCGCCCGGCTGGTGGTCTCGGTAAATTCATCGATATTGGCACGGGTGCCCGGCCCCGCTGATTTACTGGCTATGGATGCCACAATCTCGGCGTAGTGTACTCTGGCAACCCGGGAAACCGCCGCCACCATCGGGATGGTGGCCTGACCGCCGCAGGTCACCATATTGACGTTGCCCTTGTCGAGGTGCGACTCCAGATTGACCACCGGCACGCAGTAAGGCCCAATGGCCGCAGGCGTTAAGTCCACCACCCGAATGCCCGGCTTCGCGGCGCGCAGCTTCGCGTCGTTGTGAATATGAGCACTGGCGCTGGTGGCGTCGAATACCACATCGATAGCGGCGAATTCCGGCATAGCGATAAGGCCATCCACTCCCTCGTGGGTGGTGGCGACCCCCAGCCGCCGCGCCCGGGCCAGACCATCGGAGCTGGGATCGATGCCCACCATCGCTGCCATCTCCAGCTGCTCGCCGTGGCGCAAAATTTTGATCATCAAATCGGTACCGATATTGCCGGAACCGATAATTGCCGCGCGAACCTTACTCATGCCTGCTCCTGCGAAAATGTTGCTGCTACCGTACCTATGCCGTCGATGGTCGCTTCAAAGCGATCCCCCGGCTGCACCGCCACCATCGGCCCCAGAGCGCCAGTCAGAATGGTATCGCCGGCCCGCAGCGGCGTGCCCAGGCTCGCCATTTTGCGCGCCAGCCATACCGCAGCGTTAAGCGGATGCCCCAGACACTCACTGCCGCGGCCCTCGGAAACCTGCTCGCCGTTGCGAGTCATGGTCATGGCGCAGTCGCGCAGACTCAGCCCCGCCAGCGGCTGCGCCGGGCCGCCCAGCACATACAGGCCGCAGGAGGCGTTATCGGCCACGGTATCCACAAAGGCGATAGACCAGTCGCGAATGCGGCTGCCCACCACCTCCAGCGAGGGCATTACCCAGGCCACAGCGTCGCACAACTCGGCGAAAGTGGTGTCTGGTGATGGCAGACTCCGGCCCAGCACCAGGGCGATCTCCGCTTCGATACGGGGTTGCAACACCCGGTCATACGGCAGCGTTTGGTTATCGCCATAGCACATATCGGCGAACAGGGTGCCGAAGTCGGGTTGATCTACCCCCAGTTGCTGCTGAACCCGGGGATGAGTCAGCCCCACCTTGCGCCCCACCACCCGGCGCCCTTTCTGCTGCCAGTAATCCACATTGAGCTGTTGGATCTCATAAGCCGCTTCCGGCCCGGCTATCTGCTCGCGCAGCGGCGCGATGGCCTGCCCGCGCTGTTCCGCTTCGCGCAGCTGTTCAGCCAGCTGTTCGGTTATCTTCGTCATTCTGCCCCCTTAGCGACGTAAAAAGTCGAGCACCAGTTGGTTAAAGTTGTCTGCATGTTCCCACTGGGCCCAGTGGCCGCAGTCGCGATAGACGTGGAGTTCAGAACCGGCAATACCGGAAAGCAGACGCAGACCGGTATCCATGGGCACAAAGCGGTCGTTGCGCCCCCAGACGATCAGAGTCTGAGCTTTGATCTCCCCCAGCCGCGGGGAGAAATCCGGGAACTGTTTCGGGTTGAGTTCGCTGCTCTTCACAAAGTTTTCCAGGTGGTCGCGACGCGCCAGAATGTTATCCAGCCGCGCCTGGAACAACGCATCGGTAAGATCGCTGGTGTCATAGACGAAGATCTCCATCATCAGCTTCAGATTGTCGATGGTCGGTTCGCGATACAGCTTTTGCAGGCGTTTGATTCCCTCGGTCGGCATTGGGGTAAACAGGCTCATACCGCCGGTACCCCCGCCCATCAGAACCAGTTTGCCGACCCGCTCCGGCCAGCTCAGGGTAAAGGCCACCGCGCTGTGACCGCCCATCGAGTTACCCAACAGATGCACCCTGGACAGATCGAGTTTGTCCGCCACCTGCTTCAGTACCCGGGCGTTAAGATCGGAACGCGAGCCGTCGTTGATAATGGTGTCGCTTTTGCCCCAGCCCGGGCAGTCGAGCAGAATAACGCGATAGCCCGCAGCCACCAGCGGGTCGATATTACGGCTGAAGTTGGCCCAGCCGGTGGCCCCCGGCCCGGAACCGTGCAGCATAACTACGGTTTCATCGCCGCTGCCGCAGTCGTTATAGTGAATTCGCAGGGGCCGGCCTGCCTCTTCTATTTCGATAAAGTGGCTGGTGGCGGCTTCGGTTTGCGGTTGTGTCATGATCGTTCTCCAGGTCAGTTAGTTATGGCTCGGGGCGGCGCTTAGCGAGGCGAAACCGGCAATCCATTCTGGAATTTCCCGGTAGTAACGCCCTTCGGTGCGATAGTTGCCAAAGGTGGAAAGCGCGGCGAAAGCGGCCACCCAGGTTTTAATTTCGTGGCTGGATTTCCCCGCCAGGGTTGACAAATGGTCGTTGCTCACCGCGTCCAGACTCTCGGTCTGGCCGTCGCTAAGCAGGTCAAGGAAGTGGTTATCCCACTGAGGATTCAGGGGATAGAGCGTGTTCTGATCCTGCACAAAGGCTTTAGCGGCGCTGATGGTACGGCTCTGGCGCTTCTGACGCTCGTCCGCCGACAGCTGCCTGCCGCTGCCCAGCAGCCGATCGCGCATATGGGCATCCGCCTTCGCCAGTTCCGGTACCGGCGGCTGGTGCGAAAGCCCGCCCGATCCCAGAAACAGCACCCGCTTATTCAGGGAGCGGGTAAAGCGCCCCACGGCTTCGCCCATCAGACGGGCGCGGCGGAAACCGGGCATCGGCGGCGCTACGCCGTTAATAAAGACCGGCAGCACCGGGCGCGCTTCCAGCCCGCCTAACAGAAACTCCAGCGGCTGGGCGAAACCGTGATCCACCTGCATGCAGTAAGAGACCGCCATATCGATATCTTCATCCATCAAGCGGGCGGCGCAGGCTTCGGCCAGTTCGGTCGGTACCGAAATCGGCCCGGCCAGGCTCTTAAAGTCGCCGATGGCATGGCAGCCCACGCCCAGGCAGAACGGCGGCATCACGTCGTAGAAAAAGCCGTTGTAGTGATCCGGTGCAAACAGCACCACCAGTTCGGGATCGAAGGCGGCAATGCGCGCCCGGGCCTGAGCAATGGTATTTTCCACCTCGGCCAGTACTTCGGGGGCCGGATCGTAATAGCCCACCAGCGGGGTGTGGGAAAGACAGTGCAGATAAGCGTTCACGATTCAGGCCACCTTATCGACGGATTGTTGAAGTTCAGGCTGGTTCAGGGTCATGGCGCGCTCCAGAGCGTCCAGGGTCGTTCCCAGGGTCTGGGGAATAGCGGTGGCGGCGACAAAGCGGTCGGGGCGCAGTACCGCTACCGAATCCGGAATAGCGGCAAACCATTTACGCAGCCGATCCTCGGGATCGCCGATCCACAGCGGCCCCTGCCGTTCACCCGGGTTGTTCGCCAGCTGTTCGTCCGGTACTGCCTGAATAAAGACCGCGCCTCTGGTGCGCCAGCGGGCGATCTGCTCTTCGCTCAACCAGTGCAGTGGATTGGTGCCCCAGCCCACCACCGCAAAGTTTGGGCCAATCAAGTCATCCAGCAGGACGCTATCCCCCCTGGCCCGGCTTACGCGCGGCTGAATAAACATCCTGCCGACCGGCGTGGTTCTGGCGCCCTTTTCCGGCAGCACCAGCGCGCCGCTGTGATAGCGCGGCATCGGTTTGAAACGCATCTCCAGGAAATAGCGTTTGACTGGCGGTAGCGCATTCATCGCCCAGGTGACGGCGTCGCGTAGCGTGCCAAGCCAGCGCTTCGGCGGAGCCAGCACGTGCCCTGCGGTAACCGAAAGATCGATCATCGCCTTCGCATGGTCGCGACGCTCCTGCTGGTAGGTATCCAGCAATGCGTCCCCGGCCTTACCCTGCACCACCAGCGCCAGCTTCCAGGCCAGGTTGAATGCGTCGCGAATACCGCTGTTATACCCCTGGCCCTGCCACACTGGCATAATGTGGGCGGCATCCCCCGCCAGCAGGATGCGCCCTTCACGAAAGCGCCCGGCCAGCCGCGCATTGTGGGTGTAGACCCGCTGGCGTATCAGCTCTACCCGGTCAGGATCCGGCAGTGCCTTTTCCAGCAGGCGGCGCATATTTTCCGGCTGGCTGAGCTGCGCTTCGGTTTCACCCGGCATCACCATAAATTCAAAGCGGCGCACGCCGTGGGGCAGCGCGGCCGACACCCAGGGGCGTACCGGATCGCAGCACATATAAACATGGGGCGAGCCCAGCGGATCGTTGGCGATATCGATAACGATCCACTGATTAGGGGCGGTTTTACCTTCAAACGAGATGCCCAGTTCCCGGCGCACCGTACTGCTGCCGCCATCGCAGGCCACCAGCCGGCCGGCCCGTACCCGTTCACGACGTCCGTCCGGCGCCGTCATTTCCAGATGAACGTCGTCATTACGCTGGCTGAACTGTTTAACCTCCCGGGAAAACAGCACCTCTACGTTGGGAAAACGCGCAAGGCCACGGTGCAGAACGGCATCGACCAGAGGCTGAATAAAGGCGTTGCGGCGTGGCCAGCCGAACTCATCGGTCATCGGCTGGATATCGGCAAAGCAGCGCCCTTTCGGAGTCAGAAAGCGCATCGCGTGGCGTGGCGTGGTGTGCGGTAGCACCTCGTCAATCAGCCCAATGGACTGCATGGCGCGCAGTGCTTCGTCATCAATACCGATAGCGCGCGGGTAGTCGATAAGCGCCTCCAGCTTTTCGATAACCAGCACCTGAATTCCCATCTGCCCCAGGTAGTTGGCGATGGTCAGGCCCACTGGCCCGGCCCCAAGAATGGCGACATCGCAGCGGTAATCGGTACCCGGAGCGATATCCGTCGTGGTTTGAGTCATTGCATTACCTCCATGCGCTCTCCCCGCCGTTTTTCGGCAAGGGGCGGCCCTCTCCCGCAGGCGGAAGGAAAAGCCGGGTTGCGTTTTACGCGCCTCTTACTGTGCAGGCGCGGCGTCGTTTCAGGTCGACAGCACCGAAAGGCGTGGAGTCAGCAGGCCGGATAACCCGTGACGAAGCGATTTGCGGTGCAGGGTCAGAGTTGTTGTTATTTTCTTGTTAAATATCTTTAACATTTACGCAGCAACAGCGACAATGAAAAAGTCATGCGCTGTGCACCTGGTGCACTTTTATGATTTATAAGGATTTAGTCAGGATTTGGTGATATGACTCATAATGCCGATTACAAAAATGTACGCGGTCTGACCCGCGGTTTGACCCTGCTCAATACTCTGAATCACCTTGACGGTGGCGCCAGCGCCAGCGAACTGGCGCGCCTGACCGGCCTGCATCGCACCACGGTCAGGCGACTACTGGAAACCCTGGTCCATGAGGGCTATCTGCGCCGTAGCCTGTCGGATGACAGCTTCCGTCTGACCCTGAAAGTGCGCGAACTGAGTGAAGGCTTTCGCGACGAACAGTGGGTTTCATTGCTGGCGGCGCCGCTACTGGGGGATCTGCTGAGCGAAGTGGTCTGGCCCACCGACGTCTGTACTCCGGATGTCGACGCCATGGTGGTGCGTGAAACCACCCATCGCTTCAGCCGGCTCTCCTTCCACCGTGCCATGGTCGGCCGTCGTCTGCCTATTCTGCTGACCGCCGCCGGCCTCACCTGGCTGGCCTTTTGCGCAGACAACGAGCGGGAACGGATTATTGAACTGCTGGCGCAAAAGCCCGGTGAAGAAAATCAACTGGCCCGGGAGCCAATACGCCTGGCGGCATTGCTGCGCCGCATTCGCGCCAACGGTTTTGGCGAAAACTATCGGGGCTGGCGGCTTGAAGAAAAAATCGCCGCCATCGCCGTACCGCTACGTCACGGCGACCGGGCCATTGGTAGCCTGAATCTTATCTGGATCGCCAGCGCCATGAGCGTGGAGCAGGCGGTAGAGCGGCATCTGTCGGCGTTAAACCGGGTGGCGGATAAAATTGGCGAGGGGTTGAACGCGCAACGGGCGACCGGTTAATTCCGCAGGTACAGGTTATGTTACAAAAAAAGCCCCGCGTTACGCCTGAACCAGCCAGGGATTCAGGCGAATCCAGCCGCCCCCTCACCCGGTGAATGCTACGCTTAACTGGTAGCCAGGGCCGAATGCCCTTATATGACGACAGCAGTCCGGAGGTCATTATCACCATGCCCAACCAGAAATTAAACGTTGTGGGAATATCGGAAGCGGATGCCGAAGAAGAGATTCTGTTTGAACTCGACCCCTGCGAATTAAAACTGGATGCCATGATTGAAGCGGAGCCGGAACCGGAGATGATTGAGGGGCTACCGGCCTCCGACGCTCTGACGCCTGCAGATCGCTATCTGGAACTGTTTGAACACGTGCAGGCGGCGCGCATCTTCGCCGACAGCAAAACCTTCCCCGACTGCGCGCCGAAAATGGATCCGCTCGATATTCTGATTCGCTATCGCAAAGTGCGCCGCAAGCCCGACTTCGATCTGCGTCGCTTTGTGGACCAGCACTTCTGGATGCCGGAAAGCCATCACAGCGAGTACGTCTCTAATCCCAGTCATTCTCTGAAAGAGCATATCGACAGTCTGTGGCCGGTGCTGACCCGGGAGCCGCACGAGCATCTTCCCTGGTCATCACTACTGGCGCTGCCTCAACCTTACATAGTGCCCGGGGGGCGTTTCGGCGAAGCCTATTACTGGGACTCCTACTTCACTATGCTGGGGCTGAGTGAAAGCGGCCGTGACGATCTACTGCGCTGTATGGCGGATAACTTTGCGTGGATGATTGAAACCTATGGCCATATTCCGAACGGCAACCGAACCTACTATCTGGGACGCTCTCAGCCGCCGGTATTCGCGCTAATGGTTGAACTGTTTGAAGAAGACGGCGTGCGCGGCGCCCGGCGTTACCTGCCCCATCTGCATATGGAGTACGCTTTCTGGATGGACGGCGCCGGATCGCTGTCGCTGAATCAGGCCTACCGCCATGTGGTCTGCATGCCGGACGGTACGCTGCTTAACCGTTACTGGGACGACAGGGACACGCCGCGCGACGAGTCCTGGCGCGAGGATGTGGAAACCGCCCGGCAGTCCGGGCGCCCGCCAGGCCAGGTCTACCGGGATCTACGGGCCGGTGCGGCGTCCGGCTGGGACTATTCATCGCGCTGGCTGCGCGACAGCAACCGGCTGGCCAGCATTCGTACCACGCAGTTTATTCCGGTGGATCTCAACGCGTTTCTCTACAAGCTGGAAACCACTATCGCTAATCTGTCGGCGCTGGAGAAAGATAAAACCACCGAAGCGCAGTTTCGCCAGCGCGCGGAGCTGCGGCGCGCCGCTATCACCCGATATCTGTGGGATGATGAAGAGGGCTGCTTTCGCGACTACGACTGGCGTCGCCAGCGACCAGGTCTCTTTTCAGCCGCCGGGATAGTGCCGCTGTATGTGGAACTGGCCACCCACGCCCAGGCAGAACGTATGAAGACCGCCGTGCAGGAGCGACTGCTGACTCCGGGCGGTTTGCTGGCTACCGAGTATCAGACCGGCGAACAGTGGGATAAGCCGAACGGCTGGGCGCCGTTACAGTGGATGGCGATTCAGGGCTTTAAGCGCTACGGCCACGACGCGCTGGCGGATGATATCGCCCGACGCTGGCTGAAGACCGTGAATCACGTTTACCGCAGCCACCATAAGCTGATTGAAAAGTACCATATCGCCGATGCCACGCCTCACGAAGGGGGCGGCGGCGAATATCCATTGCAGGATGGTTTCGGCTGGACCAACGGCGTGGTACGACGGTTAATCGGATTATATGGTGAACCATCGTAAATAACGGGCGCGGTCTGATTGCCGCGCCCGTTATTTTATTTCCCCGACGCCATTCGGGATTTATACAAAAAATGTCATAACAGACAATAAATGCGCTTAATTATTACTGGCCGTTAAAATAACATCAACAGAAGCTCAACGCTGAACGACTAAGATAAAAAGCCATCACAAAATGTTAAACCAGACTCTGCCGAACGCTACAGAATTAATACATCGACACCCAAGGATGTATTAATTAAAAAAGAAAGCAGAAGGTAAACATGATGAAAAAAATGACTTACGTATCAGCTATGACCCTGGCTCTGGCATTAAGTTCCGTCTCAGTAGCTGCCAATGCAGCGGCTGGCGATAGCAGCGTTTCATTAAGCTATGCGCAAAGCCACTTTAACCACAGCCACGGAGACGACGCCAAAGGCGCCCAGTTGCAGTACCGCTATGAGTTCGACGATAACTGGGGGCTGATGAGCGGCATCACCTATACCGGCACCTCTTTTAGCGACAGCGCCCGTCACGGTGCCGGCGATGGACACGGCAATCATCACTACTTTTCGGTAAAAGCCGGGCCGACCTATCGTATTAACGACTGGGTCAGCGTCTACGGCGATATCGGTTATGGCTATGCGCGCAGTAAATATAATACCGCGCATAAACACAGCACCAGTGATGACTCCCTGTTTATTTATGGTGCAGGTCTACAGTTTAACCCCTATCAGAACTGGGTTATTGATGCTGGTTATGAATATGGCGCAGCAGGCGATATTCAGGTCGGCACCTGGAATCTGGGTGTCGGTTATCAGTTCTGATATCAATAATGATAAAAGGCAGGCAATGGGCAGCCTGCCTTTTTTATTTTCTGATGTCTCATAATAAAAGCCGGCTGAATGGCCGGCTTTTATTGTCAGGAGACTTTGCGCATCGGCTCCCGACGCACCGGCGCATCCCCCGCCACATAGTATTTTGCTTCACTGCGCGGTAACGGCTGATGGCCGCGAATGCGATCGGCTATCTTCTCACCAATCATAATCGTCGTGGCGTTCAGGTTACCGGTGACAATTTGCGGCATAATGGAAGCATCCACCACCCGCAGTCCCTCCATACCCTGTACCCGCCCCTGGTTATCGACCACCGCCATCTCATCGCTGCCCATTTTACAACTGCCGCACGGGTGGAACGCCGTTTCGGCGTGGTTGCGCACGAACTCGTCCAGCTGTTCATCGGTCTGACAATCCTCGCCGGGACTGATTTCGCGACCGCGATATTTGTCCAGCGCGGGCTGGTTCATAATTTCACGGGTGATGCGAATCGCATCGCGGAACTCCTGCCAGTCCTGCTCGGTGGACATGTAGTTAAACAGGATGCTCGGATGCTCATTCGGGTCCCGGGACTTCAGCCGTACCCGTCCGCGGCTCGGCGAACGCATGGAGCCGACATGGCACTGGAATCCATGCTCGTTTACCGCGTTAGAGCCGTTATAGTTAATAGCCACCGGCAGGAAGTGGTACTGAATGTTCGGCCATTCGAAGGCTTCACGGCTGCGGATAAAACCGCCCGCTTCGAACTGATTGCTGGCGCCGATACCGGTACCGCCGAACAGCCATTCGGCGCCGATTTTCGGCTGGTTCCACCATTTCAGGGCCGGATAGAGCGATATCGGCTCTTTACACTCGTACTGAAGGTACATCTCCAGGTGATCCTGCAGGTTTTCACCTACGCCGGGCAGGTCATGAACTACCGGAATCCCCATGCTTTGCAGAAAATCTGCCGGGCCAACGCCGGAACGCTGCAGGATCTGCGGCGAAGCGATAGCCCCGGCGCACAGCAGTACTTCGCGCTTTGCCGTCGCCTGGCTGATAATGGTGCTGCTTTCACCTTCGTAAAACTCAACGCCCACCGCCCGCTTGCCTTCAAACAGAATGCGGTCGGTGATGGCGTGGGTCACTATGGTCAGATTCGCCCGTCCTTTAGCCTGATCCAGATAGCCGCGCGCGGTGCTGGCACGACGGCCGGACGGCGTAACGGTACGATCCATCGGCCCGAAGCCTTCCTGCTGATAGCCGTTGAGATCGTCGGTGCGTGGGTATCCCGCCTGCACGCCGGCTTCCACCATAGCGTGAAACAGCGGGTTGTTGCCGTTCTTCGGGGTGGCGACCGAAACCGGGCCATCGCCGCCGTGCCAGTCATTGGGGCCGATATCGCGGCTTTCCGCCTTGCGGTAATAAGGCAGGCAGTCCAGGTAGCTCCAGTCTTCCAGACCGGGGGTTTTAGCCCAGTTATCCAGATCCATCGCGTTGCCGCGAATGTAGCACATGCCGTTGATCAACGAAGAGCCGCCCAGCCCCTTACCCCGGCCACACTCCATGCGGCGGTTATTCATATAGGGCTCGGGATCGGTTTCGTAAGCCCAGTTATAGCGCCGCCCCTGAAGCGGATATGCCAGAGCGGCGGGCATCTGGGTGCGAAAATCAAATCGGTAATCGGGGCCCCCCGCTTCCAGTAGCAGAACGGTGGTTTCGCTGTCTTCGGTTAAACGGGTTGCCAGTACGTTACCTGCGGATCCGGCTCCGATAATGATGTAATCAAATTCCACGTGTCGCTCCGTAGGTTAGGTTAATCAAAAGACCGACTGAAAGCGGTCCATCTCCAGCTGAATGGATTTCACCCGGGTGTAGCTTGTAAGCGTCATCAGGCCATTTTCGCGCCCGATGCCGGAATGCTTGTAGCCCCCCACCGGCATTTCCGCCGGGGATTCGCCCCAGGTGTTGATCCAGCAAATGCCTGCTTCCAGCTGATGAATAATGCGGTGTGCGCGGTTGAGTTCGCCGGTGACTACGCCAGCCGCCAGACCATAATCGGTATCATTGGCGCGACGAATCGCTTCTTCTTCGCTGTCATAACTGAGCAGAGACATCACCGGGCCAAAGATCTCTTCCTGAACGATGGTCATATCGTCGCGGCAGTCGGTGAAGATGGTCGGCGCCACCCAGGCGCCTTTGTCGAACTCCGCGCCTTCCAGCCGACCGCCGCCGCACAGCAGACGCGCGCCCTGAGCCTTGCCGCTTTCGATATAGCGCAGCACGTTATCGCGATGCGGGAAGCTCACCATCGGCCCAAAGTTAGTGGCCGGATCCATCAGATCGCCCGCCTTAATGCGCGCCACCCGCTCCAGCAGGCGCTGCTCCAGCGCTTCTTTCATAGCGGCCGGTACGAACACCCGGGTGCCGTTGGTACAAACCTGACCCGAGCTGTAGAAGTTGGCCATCATGGCGATGTCTGCGGCCAGATCGAGATCGGCGTCATCACAGATAATCAGCGGCGATTTCCCCCCCAGCTCCATAGTCACCTCTTTAAGGGTCGAGCCAGCGGCGTTCGCCATCACTTTCTTGCCGCTGGCGACGCCACCGGTAAACGAAACCTTAGCGATGCCGGGATGCTCGGTCAGTAGCTGGCCGGTCACCGGGCCGCGACCCGGCAGAACGTTAAACACCCCATCCGGCAATCCCGCTTCTTTATAGATCTCCGCCAGGCGCAGCGCGGTCAGCGGCGTTACCTCGCTGGGTTTAAAGATCATGGCGTTGCCCGCCGCCAGGGCCGGCGCCGACTTCCATAGCGCTATCTGAATCGGGTAGTTCCAGGCGCCGATACCGGCCACCACGCCCAGCGGTTCGCGGCGGGTATAGACAAACGAGGTATCGCGCAGCGGGATCTGCTGGCCTTCCAGGGCCGGTACCAGGCCTGCGTAATATTCGAGTACGTCAGCGCCGGTAACGATATCAACGCTGGCGGTTTCACTGAACGGCTTACCGGTATCCAGGGTTTCCAGGGCAGCCAGTTCGTCGTTGCGGCTGCGCAAAATCTCCACGGCGCGGCGCAGGATACGCGAGCGCTCCATGGCGCTCATCGCCGCCCAGACTTTCTGGCCGCGGCTGGCCGCCTCTACCGCCAGATTCACCTCATGCTCGCCCGCTTCGTGAACCTGAGCCAGCACTTCGCCGTTGGCCGGGTTGATGGTGTCAAAGGTGGCGCCGCTGTGGCAGGCCACGTACTGACCGTCTATCCAGATTTGTTGTTCTCCCAGGCGGGACATAGCTACTCCTGTCGATTGGGGCGGGCCTGCGCAAGCTGTTGACGAATAAACTGAGTCGTCAGCGTTTGTGCTGCCTCGCGGTTAAAGGGTTGGCCGCTCAGGGCGGCGCGCAGCCACAGGCCGTCGATTAACGCAGCCAAACCATAACCGGCCAGCCGCGCCTGCTCTTTTGGCAGTTCACGTCGGAACTCCACCACCAGAGTGGAATACAGACGCCGGTGACTCACCTCCTGTAATCGCCCCAGACCGTGCTGGTGCATGCTGCTGGCCCAGAAGGCCAGCCAGGCTTTGGTCGCCGCGCTGTGAATCTGCGTCTCGTCAAAGTTGCCATCGACAATGGCCTTTAAGCGTGCTTCTGCGTCCGATTGCGGCAATGCCTTAAGCCGGTCGGCCACCGCTTCGCGAAGCTGGGCGGTAATATCGCGCATCGTCGCTTCCAGCAGTCCGTTCTTATCGCTGAAATAGTGGCTGATAATGCCGGTTGACACCCCTGCCCGCCTGGCGATTTGCGCGATGGTGGCATCGTGCATTCCCACTTCGTTTATGGCGTTCAGGGTGGCGTCGATCAGCTGACGGCGCCGTATCGGTTGCATACCCACTTTAGGCATGACGACAACTCCTTCCATCATTTTCTGTTATCTATTTAATCGTTTTTTGATTGGACGTTCAATATAAAATGTGTATTAATTGTTGCCTGATATTGGTTTATTTGTAACTAAAAAGGTAAATAATGTGTTTTTGATGGGGTGATTTTTTGATGATAATCAAAGGATTGAGCCATATTGTGCCGTCGGGACCGCAAACGGCCTTCCCGGGGGAGTAAGATCCTGCCCCTTCCATTTAATAAGAAAGTTTTTACTGCTCAGTCGAGTAGTCAGCGTTACTTAACCTGAGGTAATCGATGACGAATCCCATTCCACCTTCCTGTGAAAAAGACAAACTCAACCCCGTGGTGTTTTACACCTCCGCAGGGCTGATTTTGTTGTTTTCACTGATGGCCATCTTCTTCAGTCAACAGACCGCCGCCTGGATAGGCAGCGCCCTGAACTGGGTTTCCGCCACCTTCGGCTGGTACTACCTGCTGGCCGCCACGCTATATATCGTGTTTGTGGTATTTATCGCCTGTTCACGCTTTGGCGATATCAAACTCGGGCCAGAACAGTCCAAGCCGGAATTCAGTCTGCTGAGCTGGGCCTCTATGCTGTTTGCCGCCGGTATCGGTATCGATCTGATGTTCTTTTCGGTGGCCGAGCCCGTCACCCAGTATATGCAACCGCCGGAAGGCGCCGGGCAGACCCTGGAAGCCGCGCGCCAGGCCACGGTCTGGAGCCTGTTCCACTACGGTCTTACCGGCTGGGCGATGTACGCCCTGATGGGCATTGCGCTGGGCTACTTCAGCTACCGTTATAACCTGCCGCTGACCATCCGTTCCGCCCTGTATCCGATTTTCGGCAAGCGCATCAACGGCCCGGTCGGCCATACGGTGGATATCGCAGCGGTGATCGGCACTATCTTCGGTATCGCCACTACGCTTGGGATCGGCGTGGTGCAGCTTAACTATGGCTTTAGCGTACTGTTCGACGTTCCCAATAATCTCGCTTCTCAGGCAGCGCTGATTGCCCTGTCGGTGATTATCGCCACCATCTCGGTGACCTCCGGAGTCGATAAAGGCATTCGCTTTCTGTCGATCCTGAATGTGGTTCTGGCGCTGGGGTTGATTCTGTTCGTGCTGTTCGCCGGGAATACCGAATTTTTGCTCAACGCGCTGGTGCTTAACATCGGCGACTACGTCAATCGCTTTATGGGCATGACCCTGAACAGCTTCGCCTTTGACCGCCCCACCGAGTGGATGAACAGCTGGACCCTGTTTTTCTGGGCCTGGTGGGTGGCCTGGTCGCCGTTCGTGGGGCTGTTCCTGGCGCGTATTTCCCGGGGTCGTACCATTCGTGAATTTGTGGTCGGCACCCTGATTATTCCATTTGCCTTTACCCTGCTGTGGCTGTCGATCTTTGGCAACAGCGCCCTGTACGAGATAATCCACGGCAACGCCGGTTTCGCGGCCGAAGCCATGGCGCACCCGGAGCGCGGTTTTTATAGCCTGCTGGCCCAGTATCCGGGCTTTACCTTTAGCGCCTCGGTCGCCACCATTACCGGTCTGCTGTTCTATGTAACCTCCGCCGACTCCGGCGCCCTGGTGCTGGGTAACTTCACCTCGAAGCTCAAGGACATTAACAGCGATGCGCCCCACTGGCTGCGTATCTTCTGGTCGGTGGCGATTGGTCTGCTGACCATAGGGATGCTGATGGCCGACGGCATCACCGCCCTGCAGAGCACGACGGTGATTATGGGGCTGCCGTTCAGCTTCGTGATGTTCTTTATTATCGCCGGTCTGTATAAGTCTCTTAAGGTCGAGGACTATCGCCGCAAGAGCGCCAACCGCGATACGCCGCCGTGGCTGGCTTCGGCTCAGGATCGCCTGGGCTGGAAAAAACGGGTATCGCGGCTCATGAACTATCCCGGCACTCACCATACCCACGAAATGATGGAGCGAGTCTGCCTGCCCGCAATGGAAGAGGTAGCCCAGGAGCTCCAGGTGCGCGGCGCCACCGTTGAGCTTAACAACCTGCCGCCGGAAGCGGGGGAAAATCTTGGCCATCTGGAGCTGCTGGTGCATATGGGCGACGAGCAGAACTTCGTCTACCAGATCTGGCCCCAGAAATATTCGGTACCGGGCTTTACCTACCGGGCGCGGCGCGGCAAGTCCACCTACTACCGGCTGGAAACCTTCCTGCTGGAAGGCAGCCAGGGTAACGACCTGATGGATTACAGCAAAGAGCAGGTGATCCTCGATATTCTGGATCAGTACGAACGCCACCTGAACTTTATCCACCTCAATCGCGAAGCGCCGGGCAGTAATATTACTTTCCCGCACGCCGGTTAACCCACAAACAGCAACGCCCCGTTATGGGGCGTTGAGACTGATGGCAGACCTGGGCCGAACAGGTTCGCCCAGAATCACCAGAAAAATAAGCACGGAAAATCAATTCATTGATTTTCGGCTGATAACCACAAAGAGGGAAAAACCACGTTTTTCCCTCTTTGTCATCAACCTGAACGCTCCGTTATGGGGCGTTTTATCCATTCTGCGGCGCCACCGGCCCCACCACGGCGCGCAAGGCTTTTTGAATTCCACGGCCGCGCTTCACGCCGGCCCAGCGATTAGCGCAGGCTTCGCGTAGATCCTGCGTCTGCGTGGCGCCTGGCCAGCGGCCGGTTAACGCCTGAGTAAATCGGGACGGTCTGTTCATCCTCACCTCCATGCAAAAGAAGAAAAGTCGTTTATTGTCAATACGTTGACAACCAATAACGCAACTATAGCAATCCATCTTCCTGTAGGCTATACGGTCTGTCTCATTGACGGGTAAATTCGCGCAAAGGAGTTTAGGGATTTGTGGCTTTTTGGTGAGGGTATACCAGGAATCCTCTGACTCAGCGATCTGATTCACAATTTCTCCATGGTTAACCGCTAAAACTGTATCAAACAACAAGCCAGGAGGCGCTTATGAAAAAATTAATTGCCCTGACCATGATTCTGACCTGTGGGTTAACGCCGCTGGCGCAAGCCCACGATCGCCATGGTTCTGACGATCGTGGCTCACCGTCGCATCAGGAAGCACACGGCGACCACAGAGGCCACGGAAGAGCGAATCATCATGGCCCCGGCGACAACCGCGGACATGAGCGGGGGCCGGATCGCCATCAGATGCGCGAACGGGATCATTTCGCCTGGAATGGCCACGATTTTCGCAAGGGGCACCCCATGCCCCACGGCTTCCATGACGATCGCTATCGGGTGAGCGACTGGCGCGGCCGCGGCCTGCCGGCGCCCCCTTCCGGCCATCACTGGTCTTATATTGACGGCAACTATGTACTCATTGCCGCCGCCACGGGTATCGTCGCCAGCATTCTGCTGAGCGGCGCGTTTAATCGCTAAGCTGAAGTTAAAAGGAGTGTAACGATGACTAAGATGCGTAATATTCTGCTGGCAGCAAGCCTGCTCAGCGCGGGAACCCTGGCATTCGCGGCACCGCAGCAGCAGTCGCAGCCAGAGCCTACCGCCCATCACGAAGGCAGCCCCCCGCATCATCGCCAGGGGCACCCTATGCGCCCCCACTGCCCGATGATGATGATGGCGCCCGCTTATCAGGCTTCGATGCAAACCAGCGATCCCAACGAAGCGCTGAAGAAAATGACCAACGACGTACCGAGCCTGGAAAAAGGCAAGCGCTACCAGGTGAGCGTCACGGTAAAAGAGCTGCCGCCAATGCCGCCAGCCCCGAATAAACCGGAGCCGAAAAAAGCGGCCGAATGATGGTACAAGGCCGGAGGAAACTCCGGCTTTTTTATGGCTCATCGCGCTTAAGCGCGGAATGTTTGAAAACGAAGCGAATTCACGCTAATCCGCAATGAACCTTTTTTATTTTCCCCTGAACTGGCCCGGCGTCTTGCCAAATCGCTGTCGGAAAACGTCGATATAGGCGCTGACATTGCTGTAACCGCTTAATAACGCCACTTCACTGACCGGCAATCCAGCCAGCACCCACTGGAGCGACGCCACGACCTTCGCCTGCTGGCGCCACTGACTAAAACTGAGACCAGTTTGTTGCTGAAACAGACGGCTAAGGTTACGAACACTCAGTCCCCACTGTTGGGCGAGATGACTCTGGCTCAGGGCACAAGCCGGATTTTTCAGTAATTCATTCGCGACGTTACGTGCCCTTCTGTCCGACGGCAACGTTAACTGAAGCGGCAATGGATCTCCCAAAGAGAGCTCATAGCCTAACAATTTCAAAAGCGTCTCCAGGTAATCTTCGGGCCCGGCGTCAGGGGCGCTCCGGCATAACCGCGTCAGCACAGACATAAGAAAAGCATCGGCCCCATAAATACCAGGATGAGAGGGGAACAGGCAAGAGGACGATGGTTCAGGGTAGAGACTGTGGCCCCGAACCCTGCCCGGCGTCCATGCGCTATGGCTCAGACCAACTGGAAACCACCCTACCGTGCCCGGCGTAACAGTCCACTGCGCCAGTTCGGTTTCAATCACCATGGCGCCATGACTGAGCCAGTACAACTGGCCAGACGTATGTTGATGCCAGGGGGTTGAATGCCCACTGCCATATTCAAAGCACTCTTTTTGCATAATAATGGCCGATTAACCGTATATCTTGTCCTGATGCGGATAATACTCTCATCAGACGGCTCTGTAGAATCGCTGTTTTTCGCGAGGAGAGACAGATGAAAGACCTGAGCCAGATAGTCACTGACGCATTACAGACGGTAATCAACCATCCCGGGCATGATGAAAAACAGATAGCGCACTATTTTTCCCCTGACTATCAGCAGATCGTTGATGGTCATCACCTGAATTACGCGCAGTTTATTCAGCACCTTGCGTTTCTCAAATCACATACCAGACAGATGGCGGTTTACATTAAAGCGCTGGCTACCGAAAAGGATACGGTGTTTACCCATCACTGTGTGGCGACAGTGGAAAAATCTTCGGGCGACAAGAGCGAATTTGAGGTTTTTGCGCGATTTACCCTGGCGGCAGGAAAAATTATCCGCTGTGAGGAGCTCACCCGTATGGTGAGTGGCGCTGCCGACAGTCGGGATCTGGGCAGCAGAACATAGTGTCCAGGCGCATG
Source organism: Rosenbergiella sp. YN46 (assembly GCF_036620675.1). Lineage (NCBI taxonomy): Bacteria > Pseudomonadati > Pseudomonadota > Gammaproteobacteria > Enterobacterales > Erwiniaceae > Rosenbergiella > Rosenbergiella sp. YN46. Next base: position 72,621 of record NZ_JAZHEE010000005.1, on the reverse strand, counting down.
CCGGGTTCCGGTATGCGCCTGAAGGTTTAGCGCCCAAACACCACCGTGCGATTATCATATAAGAAGACCCGCCGCTCCACGTGCCAGCTTACGGCGCGGGCCAGAGTGACGCGTTCGATATCTCGCCCCTTTTCGATCAGATCTTCCGGATAGTCGGCATGGGTCACCGGCTCCACGCTCTGGGCGATGATCGGCCCTTCGTCCAGATCCTCATTGATGTAGTGCGCGGTGGCGCCCACCAGTTTGACGCCTTTAGCCCAGGCCTGGTGATAGGGTTTCGCGCCCTTAAAGCCAGGCAGCAGCGAATGGTGAATATTGATAGCCCTGCCCGCCAGTTTGCGGCACATCTCATCCGACAACACCTGCATATAGCGCGCCAGAATCACCAGTTCGGCGCCGGTCTGCTGAACGATTTGCCATACCTGCGCCTCCTGGGCCGCTCGGGTATCCGCCGTGACTGGCAGATAGTGGTACGGCAGGCCGTGCCACGCCGCCAGCGGCTCCAGATCCTGATGATTAGAGATAATGGCACAAATCTCCACCGCCAGTTGTCCGGTGCGATAGCGATACAGCAGATCGTTAAGGCAGTGATCGGTGCGCGAAACCATAATCACCACCGGCACCCGATGGCCCGGTGCGGTCAGCCCGAAGGTCATCTCAAACGCCGCCGCCCGCCCGGCGAAGCCTTCCCTGAAGGCCTGGGCGTCAAACCCGGCTCCCGGGCGGAATTCGGTACGAATAAAAAAGCGCCCGGACTCGCGATCGTCGAACGAATTCTGTTCGGTAATATAGCAGCCGTTTTCGCGCAGAAAACCGGTTACCGCATCCACCGTACCAAGTCTGCCCGGGCACTGGGCGGTCATAATCCAGCAGTCATTATTACGACTCATCGTTTTCTCCGTCAGGGGATAACGCCAATGCCGTACTCTTCTCCGGCATCCAGCAGCCAGCGCCACAGGTAATCGGCGAAGCTGCGCCTGACGACCAGTTCCCAGCAGTCGTTATCCGGCCTGCGCAGTATCGCGGTGGTTTTAGCGAACACGGTGGTAACCGCTTTACCAACGGGGAAGTTATCCGGATGAACGTCATACACCACCGATTTCATCAGTAGCTCCCGAACCTTGTCCCCGCGCAGCTCCAGCAGCGTCTGGCCGCCGCTGACGTTGGTGACGGCGAAGTGAGCATCACCCAGCGCCTCCCGCAGCCGGTTTTCCACCTCGAATTCGCCACCTTCCGGTACGATCAGCAGCCATTCGTCCGGCGACAGCCACTGGGCGCTCATCTCACCGTTTTCACTGGTAGTCAACCCCAGCGGTTGACCGGGGAGCCCGATCCCTTGCGTGTCACGTAGCGCCTGATCCAGCGTAATGGCGCCACCACGCAGAATCAGGTGCCCGCAAAACGGACGCTCGCGCAGGATGACACCGCTGCTTTCGCTGGCCTCCGGGCGCCCCGTATTGCGATACGACAACGCCAGCGGTGATTCGCGCATAACCTGAACGGCGGGATGGCTGTTAAAAGTGCTTATCTTTACGACATCAGACATTCTGGCGCTCTCCTTTGGGATCGACGAAGACAGTACTGACAATTTCGGCTTCATAAACCTGACCGTCGGCCATCGGCAGCCAGACGGTATGGCCCATTTTCTGATGACCATCCTTAACCACCGCCAGCGCGAAACCGCTGTCCAGGGTCGGGCTGTAGTAGCTGGAGGTCACATACCCCACCATCGGTACCGGCACTGGATGGTCGGGCTCCAGAACAATCTGCGCCCCCTCTTCCAGAACCACCCGCGGATCTTTAGGACGCAGCCCTACCAGCTGTTTGCGATCGCTGCGGCGGGTATCAGCGCGCGACAGTGCCCGTTTACCCACCCATGAGAAGGCTTTGTCATAGCCCACGCACCACTGCATGCCGAGATCTTCCGGCGTCATTGAGCCGTCGGTATCCTGGCCGGCGATAATAAAGCCCTTCTCGGCGCGCAAAACGTGCATGGTTTCGGTGCCATAGGGCGTCAGGCCGTACTTTTCACCGCGCTCGAACAGCGCTTCCCAGACGTGGCGTGCATAATTGGCCTGCACGTTAATTTCGTAAGAGAGCTCACCGGTAAACGAAATTCGGAACACCCGTGCCGGAACTCCTGCAACGGTGCCTTCGCGCCAGTCCATAAACTTAAAGGCCTCACGAGACAGATCGATATCGCACAGCTCTCCCAGCAGGCGCCGGGAGTCCGGGCCCGACAGTGAAAGGGTCGCCCAGTGGTCGGTCACCGAGGTGAAAAAGACCTGTAGATCCGGCCATTCGGTCTGATGCCACTGTTCCAGCCATTCCAGTACCGCCGCCGCGCCGCCGGTACTGGTGGTCATCAGGAAGTGGTTATCGCCCAGGCAACTGGTGGTGCCGTCGTCCATCACCATGCCGTCGTCTTTACACATCAGGCCATAGCGCACCCGGCCAAAGCCCAGTTTGGCCCACTTATTGGTGTAGATACGCTCCAGAAAGGTACGGGCATCCGGCCCCTGAATATCTATCTTACCCAGCGTTGAGGCATCGAGGATCCCCACGCCGTTGCGTACTGCGCGGCACTCCCTGGCCACGGCCTGCTCCATCGTTTCATTACCCTGCGGGAAGTACCACGGACGCTTCCACTGGCCCACCTCTTCGAATTCAGCGCCCCGATCCAGGTGCCACTGATGCAGCGCGGTATGGCGTTCCGGCTCGAACAACTCGCCGCAGTGACGCCCGACCACGGCCCCAAAGGCGACCGGCGTGTAGTTGGGGCGAAACACCGTGGTGCCCACCTCTGGAATGGCGCGTCCCAGACAGCGGGCGGCAATCGCCATGCCGTTGATGTTGCCCAGCTTGCCCTGATCGGTACCGAATCCCATGACAGTGTAACGTTTGATATGCTCAATAGATTCAAAACCTTCACGTATCGCCAGTTCAATGGCTGCGGCAGTAACATCATTCTGCATATCGACGAACTGCTTCGGCGCCCGGGAGGTAGGCTGGTCGTGGGGAATCTGGTAGAGCGCCACAGGTGCGCCGTCCCGACGCTCCGCGACTTCGGGAAGCCGAAGCTGCGTTGCTGCCCCGCCTGCCTCCCGGGCAGCCTGCTGACCAGCCTCCGCGCCATCTCGCAATGCTTCAGCCGTGGCAAACCGGCCCATTACCGCCCCCGCTGAAATAACCCCATCCACCTGCGGCGCGACAAACCCCGCTACCTCATCGTTCCACACCGGTCGCCCGCCGGTATGTACCGCCAGATGAATCACCGGGCTGTAGCCGCCGGAGCTTGCAACGGTGTCGCAGTCCAGGGTTTCCGCCTGGCCCACAACCCGAAAACTCGCGCTATCAATTCGGGCGATTCTTACCCGCTTAACCCGGCTGCCGCCCTGTGCTTCAATCACGGCGCTGCCGCTGATAATGCGTATGCCTCTTGCTCGTGCCTGAGCCACCAGTTCTCCATCGGGCTTTTCCCTGCCATCGACAATTGCCACCACTTCCCGTCCGGCGTCAAGCCAGTCCAGAGCGGCGCAGTACGCCCGATCGTTACTGGTTGACAGTATCAGCTTCTGGCCTGGCACCACGCCGTAGCGGTGAATATAGGTCGAGATAGCCCCGGCCACGAAATTGCCCGGAATATCGTTGCCGGCATAAACCAGCGGCCGTTCATGGGCACCGCTGGCCAGCACCACTCGCCTGGCGCGCACCCGGTGCAGGCGCAGCCTGGCCTGATGACCGGCCGCCGTTTCGCCCAGATGATCGGTGCGGCGTTCCAGCAGGGTTACGAAGTTGTGATCGTGACGCCCCGTGGCAGTGGTGCGCGGCAGCAGTTGCACGTTGTCGAGAGTCGCCAGCTCCGCCAGGGTTTCCGCTACCCAGCGGGCGGCATCGCAGCCGTTAAGGCGCTCTCGACTGTCGAGCAGCGAACCGCCCATCTCCTCCTGCTCATCAACCAGAATCACCCGTACGCCACTGCGCCCGGCAGCCAGCGCCGCCGCCAGCCCGGTCGGGCCGGCGCCGACGATCAGCACATCGCAATGCTGATTCAGATGATCGTAGCGGTCGGGATCGCGCGCTTTAGGGCTGCGCCCCAGCCCGGCCCCTTTGCGGATGTACTTTTCCCAGGTCATCCACATTGATGCCGGTTTCATAAAGGTTTTGTAATAAAAACCGGGGGGCATAAAGCGCCCCAGCATTTTACCCACGCCGCCCATCAAATCGCGTTCGGCACTCGGCCAGCCGTTGGTGCTACTGGCTACCAGCCCGTCGTACAGCGCCTGCTGAGTGGCCCGCACGTTAGGCACCTGGCTGGCCTCGTTACTGCCTAACTGCACTATGGCATTAGGCTCTTCGGCGCCAGCAGCCACAATGCCGCGCGGACGCCCGTACTTAAAGCTGCGGTTAACGATATCCACGCCGTTGGCCAGCAGGGCCGAGGCCAGAGTGTCGCCAGCAAAACCCTGTAATATTTTGTCGTTAAAGCGAAACTGGAGCGGATGGCTGCGATCGATTCGCCCGCCGTCGGCCAGACGATTTACCTGTTTCATGCCCCACCTCCGGCCTGGCGTCGCGCATCGCTGGCGACGGATTCGCTCTCTTCGCGTTTCGGCAGGGCCACCACATTGACCTCAGCCAGGATTTTCGGCTGTTCGCCTATCCGGTAAGTTTCCAGAATTTCGTAGCTCACCGTATTACGCATCACGTTAAAGAATTTGCGGCAGCCCGCGGCATGAACCCAGAGTTCCCGATGTACACCGCGCGGGTTATCGCGAAAAAACAGATAGTCGCCCCACTCTTCATCGCTACAGGCGTCAGGGTCCACCGGGCGCACGATATGCGCCTGGCCTTTAGGGTGAAACTCTTCCTCTTCCCGGTGTTCGCCACACCAGGGGCACCAGATATGCAGCATCTCTCTTCCTCCTTGTTAGTGGGCCACACCGGCGGCGCCGTGCTCATCCACCAGCGCGCCGGTATTGAAGCGTTCAATGGAAAACGGGGCTGCCAGCGGATGGGGCCTGCCTTTTGCCAGGCTGGCGGCAAACACGTGGGCCGATCCCGGCGTGGCTTTAAAACCGCCGGTTCCCCAGCCGCAGTTAAACCACAGCCCTTTTACTTTGGTGGGCGACAGGATTGGGCTGGCGTCCGGCGTGGTATCGACGATGCCGCCCCACTGCCGGTTCATACGCACCCTTGAGAACGCCGGGAACATCTCGACTATCGCCTGAAGCGTATGTTCAATGGTGGAGTAGCTGCCCCGCTGCCCGTAGCCGGTATAGCCGTCGATACCGGCGCCGATCACCAGATCGCCTTTGTCCGACTGACTGATGTAGCCGTGAACGTGGTTCGACATCACCACGGTATCCAGCACCGGTTTAAGCGGTTCGGAAACCAGCGCCTGCAGCGGATGGGACTCCAGCGGCAGCTTCAATCCGGCCATTCCCGCCAGTACCCCGGAGTTGCCCGCCGCCACGCAGCCCACGGTGCGGGCTTCGATATCGCCGCGGGTGGTGTGAACGCCGTAGACCTGACCGTCGCGAATCATAAAGCCGGTAACTTCGGTCTGCTGCAGAATGTCCACCCCCAGGGCATCCGCCGCCCGGGCAAACCCCCAGGCTACCGCGTCATGGCGCGCCACGCCCCCTCTGGGCTGCCAGGAGGCCCCCAGAATCGGATAGCGGGCGTTTTTCGAGCAGTCGAGCATCGGTACCAGATCCTGCACCTGGCGGGCACCCAGCACCTCACCATCGATGCCGTTCAGGCGGTTGGCGTTGACCCGGCGCCGGATATCGCGCATGTCCTGGAGGGTGTGCCCCAGGTTCAGTACGCCGCGCTGGGAAAACATCACGTTGTAGTTGAGATCCTGCGACAGCCCTTCCCACAGCTTCATAGAGTGTTCAAACAGCGCCGCCGCCTCGTCCCACAGGTAGTTGGAACGCACGATGGTGGTATTGCGGGCCGTATTTCCGCCCCCCAGCCAGCCCTTTTCCACCACCGCGACGTTAGTAATACCGAACTCTTTTGCCAGGTAGTACGCGGTACCCAGACCGTGGCCACCGCCGCCGATGATAATCACGTCGTAGGACTTCTTCGGCGTGGGGGTACGCCACATACGCGGCCAGTTTTCATGGTGGCTGATACCATGGCGCAACAGGCTAAGCCCGGAATAATTTTGCATAACACGTCTCCCTGTCAGTCAGGCGAAAGCGGGCCGGCTCAGCGTCACCTGAGTTTCGCCGTACACCGGATAGCGGGCGCACAGCTCCGCCACGTTGGATCGCACCCAGGCTTCGATATTGCCGCTCTCTTCCCCCTTCGCCAGGGTATCGAGGATGTCGCAGATCCACTCCGCCAGCATTTCACATTCGCGCTGGCCGAAGCCGCGGGTGGTCACCGCCGGCGTGCCGATGCGCAGCCCCGAAGTGACAAAGGGACTGCGGGGATCGTTGGGTACTGCGTTTTTGTTAACGGTAATATGGGCGCGCCCCAGCGCGGCGTCCGCCTCCTTACCGGTGATGCCCTGGCGAATCAGAGAGACCAGAAACAGGTGGTTGTCGGTACCGCCGGAAACCAGATCGAAGCCGCGGCGGGCAAAGACTTGTGCCATCGCCCTGGCATTATCGATAACCCGGGCCTGATAGCGGACGAACTCTTCGCTCATCGCTTCACGCAGCGCCACCGCCTTGGCGGCGATAACGTGCATCAGGGGGCCGCCCTGCTGCCCGGGAAACACCGCGCCGTTCAGCTTTTTGTACAGTTCTTCGTCGCCGCTGGCGGAAAGAATCATGCCACCGCGCGGGCCGCGCAGGGTCTTATGGGTGGTGGTAGTCACCACATGGGCATGGGGCAGCGGACTGGGGTAGCAGCGCGCCGCCACCAGACCGGCGACGTGGGCCATATCCACCATCAGCCAGGCGCCCACTTCATCGGCGATTTCGCGAAAACGGCGCCAGTTCACCACCCGGGCATAGGCGGAAAATCCGGCGATGATAAGCTTCGGGCGATGCTCGCGGGCCAGCGCCTGCACCTCGTCGTAGTCTATTTCGCCGGTTTCCGGATTCAGGCCATATTGCACCGCGTTATAGTGCCTGCCGGAAACGTTGGGCGCCGCGCCGTGCGTCAGATGACCACCGTGGGCCAGACTCATACCCAGAATAGTGTCCCCGGGGGCCACCAGCGCCATAAAGGCCGCAGCGTTGGCCTGCGCCCCGGAATGCGGCTGCACGTTGGCATAATCTGCCCCAAACAGTATGCAGGCGCGTTCAATCGCCAGCCGTTCCACCACATCGACGTGTTCGCAGCCACCGTAGTAGCGCTTACCCGGATAGCCTTCGGCGTATTTATTGGTTAGCTGGCTCCCCTGCACCGCCATCACCTGAGGACTGGCGTAATTTTCAGAAGCGATCAGTTCGATATGACTTTCCTGGCGCACCATCTCGTCAACGACGGCGGCGAAAAGCTGGGGATCGGTATTATTCAAGTCGTCGGCATTCATTTGATTATCCTCAGGGTTAGCGCTGCGGCGGCACCATCCGCCATCCGTTAGCCAGGATAGATCGGAGGGCGGCCCTGAAGATTGAACAGATGCGACACCTTTCTGTCACAATCGCGACACAGGTTCTTAATTTATTGTTATTTAAGGAGATTAACTAACAGCGTCGTTTTATATTTTGGCGTGAAATAATAAAAGCGCGTCGGTTCACCGCGCTCAGACGGCATGATATGCAGGAAGAAGAGCTCAAACGCCTACTGGTTGCCAGTTTTACGGGCTCGGGCGGGGAGCCATTACCGTATATTTCAGCAGCTCCCGGCTCGCCTGAATGGCGTTCGTGATATCGCTGCTTCCCTGTAAGCGGCAGGGAAACGGCGGGCCACCGCCCGCCGCAGGTGATAAATCGTCAGTCGTCAGCGCCGACGCGCACCACCACCTTGCCGAAGTTTTTGCCCTCCAGCAGGTCGATCAATCCCTGGGGCGCGTGCTCCAGACCGTCGATCGCCATCTCACGATAGCGGATCTTGCCCTCCTGCACCCAGGGGATCATATCGCGGCGGAACTCATCAATACGGTGGCCGTAATCCTGACCGATAATAAAACCCTGCATCCGGATACGTTTTTTCAGGATGGTGCCCATCAGCAGCGCCAGGCGATCCGGCCCCGGTGGCAGTTGGGTGGCGTTATAGCCGGAAACCAGCCCGCATACCGGAACACGGGCGCGGGTATTCAGCAGCGGCAGCACCGCATCGAACACCTTACCGCCCACGTTTTCATAATAGATATCGATGCCCTGCGGACAGGCTTTGGCCAGCTGTTCGGCAAAATCCGGCGCCCGGTGATCCAGGCACTTATCAAAACCCAGGGTTTCAGTCGCATAGCGGCATTTTTCTTCGCCGCCGGCAACTCCCACCACCCTGCATCCTTTCAGCTTACCAATTTGCCCCACCGTAGCGCCCACCGGCCCGGTAGCGGCGGCAACCACCAGGGTTTCCCCCGCCTGTGGTTGACCAATATCCAGCAGCCCCATATAGGCGGTAAAGCCCGGCATGCCCAGTACGCCCAGCGCCCACGAGGGATGCTGCGGATTGTCGCCCAGCCCGACCAGCCCGCTACCGTCGGACAGCTGATAATCCTGCCAGCCGCCATAGCTGAGCACCCAGTCGCCGACCTGATAGTCGGGATGATGCGAGGCCGCCACCCGGCACACGGTACCTCCCGGCATCGGTTCGCCTAACTGTACCGGCGGCGCGTAAGAAGGCGCATCGCTCATTCTCCCGCGCATGTAAGGATCGAGCGACAGCCAGACGGTGCGCAGTAACACCTCGCCCTGGCCTGGGGTGGGGATCGGGTCATGCTCCAGACGAAAATTCCCGGCGACCGGCGCCCCTTCCGGACGGGAAGCCAGTACCCAACGGCGGTTCTCTTGTTGTGTCACGATTCGCTCCTGTTCTGTTCAATTTCCCCATAGCATAGATCCTAACCGGGGATCGGTTCTTTCTTTCTGATGCCCTGTTTGTGTTGCGATACCTGCGCATTCGGCGCCGCGAGCTGTTCACAACAGTCCTTGATTCGCGACCAACTCCCTGTTATTCAGAAAGACAGAACAACTCACACCGGGACAGAGAGCACCATGAATATTCGCCAGGCGCGGGCCGATGACTGCGCCGCCATCGCCACCATTTATAACCATGCGGTACTGCATACCGATGCCATCTGGAATGAACAAACCGTGAATGCCGATAATCGCATCGCATGGCTGAACCAGCGCCAGCAGGCCGGCTACCCGGTGCTGGTGGCCTGCGAGGATGACGGCGCCGTCGCCGGATACGCCTCATGGGGAGACTGGCGCGCCTTCGAAGGTTTTCGCCATACCGTGGAGCATTCGGTCTACGTCCATCCCGACCACCAGGGCAAAGGCATTGCCATGCAGCTAATGGAACAACTGATTGCCGAAGCCCGTCGCCAGAGTAAGCATGTGATGGTAGCCGGTATCGAATCCCGTAATCAGGCGTCGCTACGGTTACATGAAAAGCTGGGATTTCAGGTGACGGCCCGGATGCCGCAGGTGGGAGCCAAGTTTGGCCGCTGGCTGGATCTGATCTTTATGCAGTTGCAGCTCGATCGGCGACCACAGCCCGAAACAAAACGGGATGCCTGAGAACAGGCAGCGCCCTTACGGGCGCTGCCGCGGTAATATTACTTACTCTGCCCGCTGCGCCGCGCGCTGACCGTCGCCAGCGCCGCCCAGTCCAGCTTCTCATCGCCGTGGGCCAGAGCGTCCAGATAGCTGTCGCGCAATACGCCGGCAATGCCCATCGGGACGTTGCGGCTCTCCGCCGCCTGCTGAGCCAGGCGCACGTCCTTCAGCCCCAGCTTCATGGTAAATCCGGCGGGCTGGTATCTGTCTTCGGCGATCATCGCGCCATAATTTTTATAGGCCGGCGCGGCAAACAGCGTGGAGGTCATCATATTCAGAAACTCCCCCTTGCCCACGCCCCAGGCTTCCACCAGCGCGGCGCTTTCGCCCATGGTTTCAATGGCGCTGGCCAGCATAAAGTTGGCCGCCAGCTTCACCGCCGCCGCCTGTTCCGGCAGCGAGCCAAAACGCCAGGTCTGTTTGCCCAGGATATCGAACAGCGGCTGAACTTCGTTAAGGGTGGCTTCCTCGCCCGCGGCCAGAATATTCAACTGCCCCGCAGCCGCCACATCCACCCTGCCCAGCACCGGCGCCGCGACGTAGCGCAGCTTCTGTTCAGCGCACAATTGCGCCATACGCCGGGTAAAGTCGACTGAAACGGTGGCCATATTGATCCAGACGGCGCCAGGCTTTAGCGCCGCCAGCGCGCCGCCTTCCACCACCACGCTGTGGGTCACGTCGTCATCCGCCAGCATTGAGATCAGCACCTGCGCCTGTCCCACATCATCCGGCGCCCGGCAGGCTCTGGCACCTCTGGCAACCGGCTCCTGAATCGGTGCTTCAGAGCGGTTCCATACCGCCACTTCATGGCCCGCGGCCAGCAGATTCAACGCCATGGGCTGCCCCATGCCGCCCATACCGATAACAGCAATTTGCATTGTTAATACTCCTGAATTCAGAGAATGGTGCCGCCGCGGGTCAGGCGGGCATTACGTTCTTCACTTTCCCGCTCCATATCTTCTTTGTGTTTGCGGCCATGGTGAGAAATAGCGGTACGCAGGCGCTGCTGCTGCTGATAACGTTCATCGCGCCCCAGTTCGCCGTCATCGCTCAACGTAATCAACAGCTCATTCATATGGGCGATGACCCCCTCTTCGATAGCCGCGTCAACGCGGGTGGACACCTCATCCAGATGGGACATAACGCCTCCTCTTTTCAGTCTGTTAACGCCGTCGCCAGCTCAGGCGGCAGCGTTATCAGTTTATCACCGATTGTTAAGGGGATGAGGATACCGGAGTGCTATACGAAGCAAGTGGCGGAAAGTTAGGCGAACGCCGCACGGTGATGATGCACCTGTCGCCCGAATCACTCGCCATGTCATTCACGAACGATTTGTTGCAATTCGTTTTTCAGCCAGTGCGTCGCACCGCGTTGCCCGCTGCGTTTATGGGTGTAAATCTTCACATCAAAAGACGGTACAAAGAACGGTAATTCAAAGATCTTGATGCGCGTGGCTCGGGCGAACTTTTCGGCGGCGCTACGGGGAATAGCCATCAACATATCGGATGCCTCAATAATGAAGGGGGCGCTCAGCATTGACGGCGTTTTAACGGCTATCTGCCGGCTATGCCCCATGCCCTCAAGCGCCCTGTCCAACACGCCAAATTCTTCATTCCAGGGTGTCACCACCAGGTGTCTGGCCGTCAGATAATCCTCCAGAGTGATATGCGTTCTGTTCATATTGCTGATAACAACATAGTCGTCGCTTTGCCAGCTAATCGCCTCCAGATCCGGGTGATCAGCTTCATCCTGCGTACTAAACCCCAGCGCCAAATCCACATCGCCCGCCAGCAGCTCCGTCAGCGCCGGGCTGTGTGGCAAATAGCGTAATTCGAAACTCAGCCCCGGCGCCCTGTGCTGCAACCGGCGCATCAGCGAAGGGAAGATGCAGAAAGCGGTAAAGTCGGTAATGGCGATTTGTAAACGCTCGGTACTGACGGCGGGGGAAAAATCGGGTTGCGGAATCAGCTCCTGGTTTAAGAAGCTGAGTGCCGAAGCGATAGTGGGCGCGATCTGCGTCGCGTACACGCTGGGACACATGCGATGCCCTTCCCGATAAAATAACGGATCGTTCAGCGCAACCCGCAAGCGGGACAGGGCGTGACTCAACGCAGAAGTGCTCATGATCAACACTTCTGCCGCCATACGGACTGAGCGATGGCGGTAGACGGCATCAAATGCCGGTAACAGATTCAGATCGATACGTCGTAAAGCCGGATGCATAATATTCATCAACATGTGATTTCATTGCACTTAATTCTTCTAACGATACTGATTATGCTGGGCGCAGACAATCTGAACTTCACCACGATATAACATGACAGGAAAACATATGAGCATGACTATTCGCCAGGCGACCCCGAACGACGCCCGGGCCATCTACGACATGATTTATGAGCTGGCGGTTTACGAAAAAGCGCCTGAAGAGGTCGTGACCACGCCTGACGAAATCAAAGCGTCGCTGTTTGGCCCCGATAGCAAAACGGAAGCGCTAATCTGTGAAATGGAAGGCAAAGCCGTAGGTTACGCGGTCTTTTTTACCAGCTACTCCACCTGGCTTGGCCGCAACGGCATTTATATGGAAGATTTATACGTATCGCCCGACTTCCGCGGCCATGGCGCCGGAAAGGCGTTAATGAAAACCATTGCCCGGTGTGCCGTCAGCCGCCAGTGCGGCCGCCTGGAATGGAGCGTACTGGACTGGAACCAGCCCGCTATCGACTTTTACCTGAGCATCGGCGCCCTGGCGCAGGATGAATGGGTACGCTATCGCCTGTCAGGCGATGCGCTCATCAAATTTGCCGAATAAGCTCTGATGTGCCCGGGCAGACTGGTGGACGGTAGCGCCATGGTCTGTCCGATACCGAATCCTCATCCAGCACGCTCGCCAAATAGGCATAGTCTACGCCTGCATTGTGCATTACACTTTGCGCTGTAAAACTGAGTAGATAAACGATTAAGCAGGTGCAAGGCGATGAAAGGTACCATCACAACGTGGTTTCAGGATAAAGGTTTTGGCTTTATCAAAGACGAAAACGGCGATAATCGCTACTTTCACATGATTAAGGTCGCCAACCCTGAGTTAATCAAGAAAGACGCCTCGGTCACCTTTGAGCCTACCACCAATAACAAGGGGCTATCAGCCTGTGCGGTGAAGGTCGTTCCACAAAGCAAATACCTCTATATTGCCGGAGAGCGCATTAAACTCACCGCAATCAAATCTTATCTGGTGTATAGCGAAGAGGTGCCTGCCGATGCCGGTATTGATAAAGAGAACGCGGTGCTGTCAGTAGGGGCGCTGATGAACAACATTCGTCCGAAATCCGCTACCCTGCCCGGTGATATGCGTTCGCTGAAGAAGCTGGCGATTACCACCTTTCACGGCACGATCCTGACCTTCTCGGAAGATGAGATCGATATCGATGCCACCGTGAAGCTGCTTAAAGTCTGACCTGCTTCGAACGCTATATACGCTACTTATATTCAACGGATTCAGCTACCAAATGACAAAACTCACCCTACAGGAGCAGATGCTCAAGGCCGGGCTGGTCACCAGCAAGAAGATGGCCAAAGTTCAGAAAACCGCTAAAAAATCACGCGTTCAGGCCCGTGAGGCCAGAGCGGCGGTGGAAGAGAATAAAAAAGCCCAGCTTGAGCGCGACAGACAGCTAAACGAACAGCAAAAGCAGGCGGCGCTCGCGAAAGAATATAAAGCCCAGGTAAAACAACTAATTGAAATGAACCGAATTTCCATTTCAAAAGGCGATATCGGGTTTAACTTCACCGATAATAATCTGATCAAAAATATCGCTGTGGATAAGCCGACTCAGACGCAGCTCATCAACGGTCGTCTCGCCATCGCCCGTCTGGCGATAGACGGCAAAGAAGAGTGCGAATACGCGATTATTCCCGCCAGCGTCGCCGATAAAATCGCCCAGCGCGACGCCAGCAGTATCGTATTAAATAGCGCGCTCAGTCAGGAAGAGCAGGATGAAGACGATCCCTACGCCGACTTTAAAGTGCCTGACGATCTGATGTGGTGATTCCCTCAACTGATACAGGTGGTTATTCATGTCACTGACCCGGCTCATCCCGGCCCTGCTGATACTGGTCATCTCCCCGCTTCCCCTGCAGGCGGCGGCGGATGCCTCTGTCGCCGCGCTGATTAACGACAGACTCTCTTTGATGAAGGATGTGGCGGGCGATAAGGCCCGTCGCCATCTGGCGATTGAAGATCTGGCCCAGGAGCGGCAGGTTCTGGAGAAATCGCTGGCCGATGCGCGCGCCATGGGACTTGACGGCGCCAGCGTGGCAGCCTTTATTCAGGCGCAGATGGATGCGGCCAAAGCGATTCAGTATCGCTATCGCGCCGACTGGCTGTCGACGCCGGAAAACGACTGGTCTGCGCGCCCGTTAGCGCAGGTCAGGAAAAAAATCGCATCGTTAAGCCAGCGTATTCTGACCCAAACTGCCGAACGGCTAAAAACCGGGCAGCCTCTGACCGACGCCGATAAAGCACAGTTTATCGACACGCTTAATCAAAAAAACCTGAGCGATAATGATAAACAGCGGCTGTGGCAGACGCTAAGTCAGGTAAAGCTTGTCACCCAATAGAATACGGGACAGCGGCTCGTCAGTTCGCTACGCAATGACGCCGTACAGGGGCACAAGTTCAGCGTCGAAACAGACCGCATCCACATCACCGGAGATGGGCCTTTGCCCATCTCCATATTAGCAATCCCAATCCCGTTCCGTACAAAACTGGCAGCCATTTGGAGGTGCCATTCCAGGAGAGCATAATAATAAGCTCTACAGCTTTTTCTGATGCGCCATCAATTTCTCTAACCTCATATGAAACATTCTAATTATAACGTAATTCGTGATGACGTTTATTTAGCAATGGGATATAACATCTACAAAAATAAACATTTTCATAACATCACTAAGGTTAAGCAAATGAAGCAAGTTGGCATTATTGGTTGGCGAGGAATGGTCGGTTCTGTTTTGTTGCAACGCATGCTGGAAGAGAATGATTTTCAGGGCATTTCCGCGCACTTTTATAGCACCTCCAGTGCAGGCGCCGCCGGCCCGGTCATCGCTGGTGTCAGCTATATCCTCAAAGATGCTAATTGCATTGAATCGCTGGCAGAAATGGACATTATCATAACCTGCCCGGGGGGGAGATTATACCCGGTTAATTTATCCTTCGTTAATTGATCATGGCTGGAAAGGTTACTGGATTGATGCCGCTTCTGCACTGCGAATGGATGAAAGAGCCTGTATTATTCTCGACCCCGTTAATCGTGAAAATATTGATCGTGCAGTCAGCGATGGAATTAAACTTTTTGTTGGCGGAAATTGTTCCATTACGCTGAGCCTGCTGGGGCTTGCCGGACTAATAAAGGCCGATCTCATTGAATGGATGAGTGTGATGACCTATCAGTCGGCATCCGGCGCTGGCGCCAGACATGTACGGGAATTAATAGCCCAAAGCGCTTATATCAGCCAGAATTTGGCTCCCGGCGAACTGGACTCTACGGGATCAGTGCTCCCCCTGGTCAATAAGGTGAGTGAGCTGATTAACAGTGCTGGCATGCCAACTCAAAACTTCGGCGTGCCCTTAATGGGCAGTATCATCCCCTGGATTGACGGTGACTTAGCGGATGGAAATAGTCGTGAGGAGTGGAAAGGAGAGGCAGAAACGAACAAGATTCTTGGCCTGCCCTCTGGAACGATTCCCGTTAACGGCTTGTGTATTCGGGTTGGCGTTCTTCGGTGTCACAGCGCGGCAATTACGCTGAAACTCAAGCGTGAAGTCAGCGAAGCAGAATTTGCCTCGTTAGTAACACATTCCCATCCCTGGGTTAACTATGTGCCAAATAACAAGGAAGAGAGTATCAGTAAGTTAACGCCAGCCCATATCAGCGGTTCACTTCAGGTGGGCATTGGCCGTTATAAGAAAATGGCGCTGAACAATGACCCCATCTATTCGGTTCTGACTGTCGGCGATCAATTATTATGGGGCGCGGCGGAACCTTTGCGTCGCATGTTAAATATTCTACTTGGCAGAGTTTAATTTATTCTGTGCGCGCCATTAAGGCACCTGGCGGCCAGGTGCCTTAGTCAGAACACGGAACATAAAAATGAATCTATGAAAGCGTGTGATTACAATATCTTTTGTGCTACTTCGCCGGATGTGCCTTAAGCCACGCCTGCATCTGATTGATCTCCTGCTGCTGGGCGGCGATCACACTCTCCGCCAGGCGGCGCATTTCAGGATCCTTACCATACTTCAGTTGGGTCTGAGCCATCTCCACCGCGCCGATATGGTGGGCCAGCATTCCCCGGGCAAAGGCGCGATCCGGGTCCTGCTCGTTCATGGCCGCCATCATTTCGTCGTGCATGCGCGACATCTGCTGGTGATACTCCTGATTCATCGGACTGGTGTGCTGCTCCTGCGCCTGTACGCTGAATACCATAGTGGAAAGCGCCAGCGCGCCGCTCAGTAAAAGGCAAAATTTCATTCTGGTCTCCTGGTTTTCATCTCAGACTGACGCCTGTAAGTCTGGCATCTGCGCCGTAATAAACCAGGAAAAAACCCATGGTTTATCCCATAGGTTATGCTTAACTAATCGCGATACCGCCTTCTGTAAGGAAAATCACAGATGAACATTTGTCGTAAACCGGCGCTCGCCGTTATTCTGGCCAGCTGTTTCGCCATGGTTTCGGCCCCTGCCCTTGCCAATCCCGGTAATGGTAACGGCCATGGAAACGGGAAAGGCAATGCCTCTTTCCACGCTAACAAAGGCAACGGAAACTCAGGTAAAGGGAACAACGGCAACCACGGAAATAAAGGCAAAGGTAATAGTGGCAAAGGCTATGACGATCGCGGCGATAATGACGGCCGCCACGGCAATCGCAAACGCGGGTACCATCCGGATAATATCTCGCTGGATATCAGCATTCCGGATTTACGCCGTCTGGCCGTGAACCATGGCCTGACCGGCTATAGCTCCCTGCCGCCAGGCATTGCCAAAAATCTGGCCCGCGGTAAACCACTGCCTCCCGGCATCGCCAAAAAGGCTGTTCCGGGCGCAATGCTGCGCGATCTCCCATACTATCCCGGCTATGAGTGGCAAATTGCGGGCAACGATTTAGTGCTTATCGCCGCGAGTACCGCGCTGGTTACCGCCGTGATTAACGGCGTCTTTGACTAATCTTTCCCGGGCCGGCTTTGCGCTGGCCCGGGTTCTTCACGATTTTTTGGCTCATCGCGCTTTAATGTGGAACCCGTGTGAAAGCGAAAAACCGTCGATGCGGTGGACTGTTCCATTCACTTCGGGTTTGTGCTTCTGCCGGTAAACGGAAGCTTTTCCTGCGCTATATCTTCATCCAGAAACTGGGCTAAGCGCCGATGACTTCATCTTCACGCTAATCTGCGATACACCTTTTTTTCCCCTTGCCCCTAAACCCCTGCGTCAGCGTGCCGATAACTGCCCGGATAAACCACGTTTTGTTATCGTACTTTTCATCGATGCAAGGATTTACCATGTCAGTAAGGCGTCTTTCACTTATTGCTTTTGCACTGTTGCTTGTGTTGTTTCTGACCGGTACAGCACTGTCGACCTGGTCGCTGATACGCAGTAATCACGCGCTGGACAGCGTTAACCGTGAAATTCGGGTCGCGCTGTCGATTATCGACCCGATCAACCACAGCCGTACCATGCGGGTAAAAATTAACGAATCTCTGTTGCAGGCCGAACGTTCAAACTCACAGAGCGCCAGCGCGGCGCTGAAGGCCGCGCAAATCGCGTTATCCAAAGGCGACGCCGCTTTCAATACCTATATGGGCATTCCCAAACAGAAGGATGAGCAGACTCTGGCCAATCGCTATCGCGACGCCTGGCAGCGTTACCGCCAGCAGGGTTTGCAACCGCTGATGGATGCGGCCCACGAGGGCAATGCTCTGCGCACTTCGCAGCTGGTCGCCACCGCACTGCCCCAGTTGGATCTCGAATTTGAGCAGGCGCTGGATACACTGCTGTCGTTTCGCGAGCGCCATGCGGATCGCCTGAACCAGGAAGCGCAGGATCGCTTTGCCTCCAGTCTGTTCTATATCTGCGTGGATACCGGACTATTCCTGCTGGTGCTGTTGCTGCTGTTTATACAAATCAAGCGCCGTATTATCGCTCCACTGGGCAAAGCCCAGGCCTGGTGCGACGACATGGCGCGCGGCGATCTGAATCAATCCATTACCGCCACCGGCAATGATGAAACCAGCGATATGCTGCGGGCGCTGGAGCGCATGCGCCAGTCGCTGGCGCAGATCATCAGCGAGGTGCGCGCTACCGGCGATATCGTCGCCCATACCGCGGAGGAGATAGCCACCGGCAACGACGATCTGTCGAGCCGTACCGAACAGCAGGCCGCCTCCCTCAGCCAGACCGCCGCCAGTATGGAAGAGCTGACCGCCACCGTACGTCAGACTTCCGATAATGCCCGTCAGGCCAGTAGCCTGGCGGAAGAGATGCGCAATGCCGCCCACGACGGCGACGCCATTGTCGGGGAGGTGGTGGTATCGATGCGCCATATCGAAACGGGATCCGCGAAGATAGACAGCATTATTGGCATCATTGAAGATATTGCCTTCCAGACCAATATCCTGGCGCTTAACGCAGCGGTGGAAGCGGCTCGCGCCGGCGAGCAGGGTCGCGGCTTCGCGGTAGTCGCCAGCGAAGTCCGCAATCTGGCTCAGCGTTCATCGGTCGCGGCGAAAGAGATTAAAACGTTGATCGAGCAATCCGGCGAACAAATCGCCTGCGGCAGCAGTCAGGTCAGTCGCGCCGGGGAAAGTATGGCGCGGATTCTGAAGGCGGTGAAGCAGGTCAGCGACCTGATGGACGAAATCGCCATGTCCACTGACGAACAGAGTCGTGGTATCGATCAGATTAACCTGGCGGTTAACCAGATGGATTCGGTTACTCAGCAGAACGCAGTACTGGTCGAGGAGATCTCAGCCACGACCCGAACCCTCACAGCCCGCTCTCAGGAGTTAAAACAGAGCGTCACGCTGTTCCGGCTCGGGTGATTTAAACAAAGGACGACACGCCGCCGTCCCTCTTCGGCTAACCTAAATCGCCCCCCGCCACCGGCAGCACGGTGCCAGTGATGTAGCTGGCATCGTCGCTGGCCAGAAACAGAATGGCGTTCGCCTGCTCGCGCAGCGTGCCGTAGCGATGCATCAGGCTGCTATCGGTGGTCTGATCCACCACCTGCTGATACCAGGCCTGCTCCCGGGCATCCGGCGTTTCCTGATTGCGCGGCGTCAGGCGCGGCGGCGCTTCGGTTCCGCCCGGCGCCGTAGCGTTAATACGAATACCGCTACCTACTCTTTAGCGCGGGCGCGAATAATACGCTGCTGTTCCTGCGGGTTATGGGCCTGGGTCAGCGTAAAGTCGAAGCGAATTTCGATATGGGGCCCGTTCAGACCTCGCCGGGCAATAAGGGCCGGATCGGTGACTTCCACAGGATCCGCCACCAGTCCTTCGCGGGTCGCGAAGGCGAAGTCATCCCACAGATACTTATCGCCGCTCAGATTGATCTGGCTGGTCAGATGGCGATGCTGCGGCGCCGAAACGAAGAAGTGGATATGGGCCGGGCGATTGCCGTGGCGGCCCAGTCGATCCAGCAGCTTCTGGGTCGGCCCTTCGGGCGGGCAACCATAGCCGGAAGGCACAATACTGCGCACGCTGTAGCAGCCATCGCTGCCGGTGCGGATCCGGCGTCGCAGATTGTAATCGCTCTGACTGGCGTCGAAGAACGAATAGTTACCCAGGGTGTTGGCGTGCCAGATATCCACAATGGCGTTGGCCAGCGGCTTACCGTCGCTGCCTTTGACCATGCCGTGCAGCCACATCACTTTGCCGTCGTCACTGCCGTCGTCCATACGATCGTGGCTATCGACCAGCGGCGCGCCCGCCACATAGAGCGGGCCTTCGATGGTGCGCGGCGTGCCGGTTTCCCGGTTTTCCGCCGCTTCGATAGCGTCCTGGCGCAGATCCAGATAGTGCTCCAGCCCCAGACCCGCCGCCAGCAGCGCAGCCTCTTTACTGCCGCCCAGATCGTGCAGATAGTTAATGGCGCGCCAGAACTCTTCCTGCGTGACATTATACTCATCAATCAGCGTACAAATATTTTCCAGCAGCCTGTGAATAATGGATTTAAAACGCTCGTCGCCGTTATTGTTATTTAATCCGGCGCTCTCTCTTAATAACTCGACCACTTCGGGGTTACTGGCGAAATTGCTCTTCATAATCGGATTCTCTTTATTTTAGCTGTAGGGTTAGCGCGCCAGATTAGCGCGCGAGCATTTATTGTTATTTATCGTCAGACCGGATGGATGACGGATGTCGGCACAGCGCGGTTACCGAAATATCCATCCAGGGATACAGCGGTAAATCCATTAAAATATCATGCAGCTGCTGGGCGTCCTGCACGTCAAAAATACTGACGTTGGCGTAGAGTCCCGCCACGCGCCAGATATGGCGCCATTTGCCTTCACGCTGCAACTGCTGGGAATAGGCTTTTTCCCTCGCCTTAATCTGTTCGGCCCGCTCGGCGGGCATATCCGGCGGCAGATTCACCGCCATTTCAACCATGAATAGCATGCAGGTTCTCCTGTTACTGTAACGCGCGGCTGTAGCGGCGCAGTTTATCTTCATCCAGTTCCACGCCCAGCCCCGGCCCCCGGGGCAGCGCCACCTGGCCATCGGCGAAATCGAGCGGGCGAACCACGATATCGTCTTTCAGCAGCAGCGGGCCGAACATTTCTGTCCCCCACTGCAGCGGCAGGGTCGACCAGGCATGCAGCGAGGCTGCGGTGCCGATGGTACCTTCCAGCATGGTGCCGCCATACAGGCCGATACCCGCCGCCTGAGCAACGTTCGCCAGCTTCAGTACGCTGGCGGGCCCGCCGGACTTGGCGATTTTTAATGCATAAGCGCCGCTGAATCCGCGTCGGGCGATATCGAAACCGTCCTGAGGGCTGGCCACCGCTTCATCGGCCAGAATGGCGGTGGCGCAATGGTGACTCAGACGCACCAGCGCATCGCGATCCTGGGCCGATACCGGTTGTTCGATCAGATCAACGCCCATGGCCGCCAGTTCGGCGCAGCCCCGGGCGGCGGTACTGGCGTCCCAGGCCTGGTTCACATCCACCCGGATGCTGGCGCGGTCGCCCAGCGCTTCGACAATGGCGCGGGTATGAGTCAGGTCGGTCGCCAGATCCCGGGCGCCGATCTTCAGTTTGAAGGCGTTATGGCGGCGGCTTGCCAGCAGTTGTTCTCCTTCGGCGATATCCCGGGCGGTATCACCGCTCGCAAGAGTCCACAGCACCGGCAACGTTTCGCCAAGCGCCCCGCCCAGCAGCGCGCTGACCGGCAGTCCCAGCGCTTTGCCTTTGGCGTCCAACAGCGCGGTTTCCACTGCGGATTTGGCGAAGGTATTGCCCTTCACCGCTTTTTCCAGCCGCGCCAGCAGCGGATTGATATCGTCGGCGGGCTGACCCACCAGTAACGGTGCCAGGTAGTTATCCAATGCCGATTTGATCCCTTCCGGGCTTTCCACGCCGTAGCTCAGGCCGCCAATCGTTGTGGCTTCGCCCAGACCGCTGATGCCGTCGGAGCGAACGATGCGCAGAATCACCAGGGTCTGACAGCCCATGGTGGTCATTGACAGTTTGTGCGGGCGAATGGTGGGAAGATCCACCAGCCAGCTTTCAAGGTGTTCGATGGTCGCGCTCATAGACTCCCGCCTGATAGATCAATAATGATGTTTATTGTCAATAAGTTAATTTCAATTGACGCCGAAAACCGCGTCAATATCGGGGAATGTGTAATGACAATAGGGTGCGGCGCGTTAGAGCGTCAACGGCGGTAATCGAAAAGTTGTGCGATTATCGACACGTTTGTTAAATTAAAGTTATTAATGTGATCGTTGTGGGAAATTAAACCGCTTTCCCCCACCCTACAGGCAGTGAGGATATAGTGGTTTTTCAGCTCCCTTTGCCCACCGCCCGAGAGAAGAGAACATGGCCGGAAAAAAGACGGATAACCAGGTGCTTACCCCGCTTCAGGATGAAAAGTGCGTCGCTGCCCGGCGCGATCCCAACTTTATGCTGTCGCTGGCGCGCGGGCTGGAAGTGCTGAACGCCTTTACCCCACAGCGCCAGCGGCTGACTATCTCCCAGCTCAGCCAGAAAACCCGCATATCGCGGGCCGCCGTGCGGCGTTGTCTGTACACTCTGGCCACCCTTGGCATGGTGCACAGTCCCGATGGGCGCCATTACGAACTGCTGCCGCGCGTGCTGGCGGTGGGTCACGCCTATCTGGCAGGGACGCCGCTGGCCAGGGCCGCACAGGGGGCGCTGGACGATCTGCGTGACAGACTTAATGAATCCTGTTCCGCCGCTACCCTGGACGGCGATAACGTGCTCTATATCGCCCGGGCGGCGGTGGATAACATTATCAGCATGGATATCGGGCGCGGCAGCCGTCTGCCTGCATGGGCGACATCAATGGGCCGGGTATTACTGAGCGCCCTGCCGGAACCGGAGCTGGAAGAGATTCTGGCACGCACGAAGCGGGTGCCTTATACCTCTCACACTCTGGTGACACTGCCCCAGCTGCGGGAAGAGCTGAACCGGGTACGGCGTCAGGGCTATGCCATAAACGATCAGCAACTGGAGATGGGGCTACGTTCGATTGCCGTACCACTGCTGGCGGCGGGTGGCCAGGTGGTGGCGGCCATGAATGTGGGGGTACAGGCTTCGAGAATGTCGGTAGACAGGTTACGCAACGAGGTGCTGCCCACGCTACGCCGTACTGCCACCGCTCTTGCCATGCGAATTTAACGGCGCAGACGATAGAGAATATAGCGCTGCAGCCAGTCGCTTTGCGGCAATAACGGGTGGTCGAAAGCGATATCACGCTCCATACCCAGCCGGGCTATCAGGCGCTGCGAGGCCAGATTGGCCAACGCGGTAAAGGCGACAATCTCCGTCAGGCCATAGTCGTTAAAACCGATCGCCAGCACCCGACGCGCCGCCTCGTAAGCGTAGCCGCGGCCATGATATTCCCGGGCCAGTCGCCAGCTAATCTCCACCACCTCGCCGAACGGCATCACTGTGCCGGGGCGGTTTAACCCCACCATGCCGACGAAATCGCCACTATTGCACTCTTCCACCGCCCAAAGACCGAAACCATTTACCGCCATGCGCTCGCGCAGGCTGCGCATCATGGCGTCACTTTGTTCGCGCCCGAGCGGCGCCGGAAAATAGCGCATCACCTGCGGATCGGCATTCATCCGGGCGAAGTCCGGAGCATCGTCGTCGCGCCAGGGGCGCAGAATCAGGCGTTCGGTCTGATAATCCATGGTTAAAGCCTGTTTCGAATAAGCTGCCCCAGCCGTGCCGCCGCCTGCTCTTCACGCTCGCTCCACGCCCATGAGGCATTAAAGCGAAAGCCGTGATGCCATGCGCGCTCGGAACTGAACATCTTGCCTGGCGCAATGCTGATGCCCTGGCCCAGCGCCGCTTCGCCGAGTTCGCTGGCGTCCATCGCTTCGGGCAGTTCGACCCACAGGAAGTAGCCGCCATCGCTGGCGTGAACCCGCACCGGCTCGGGGAAATGGCGGTACAAAGCGTGCAGCGCCTGCTGTTTGCGTTCCGCCAGAGTACGGCGCAGGCGGCGCAGATGGCTGTCATAACGCCGGGTGGCGAGATAGTCCACCAGCGCCAGCTGCATAGGGGAACTGGTGGACAGCGTGCTCATCATCTGCAGCTGTTGAATACGCCGAGCGAAGGCCCCGGCCGCCACCCAACCGATCCGGAATCCCGCCACCAGACATTTTGAAAAAGAGGCGCAGTGCAACACCGAGGTGCCGTCGTCCCAGGCCCGGGCGGGAAGCGGTTTTTCACGCCCCGCGTATAGCTCGCTATAGACGTCGTCCTCAATAAGAGTGACACCGTAACGCTTAATCAACGCCATCAGGCGCTGTTTTTTGTCGCGGCTCATGGTGTAGCCCAGCGGATTCTGGGCGTTGGTCATCAGCCAGCAGGCCTTGACCGGCCAGCGGGTCAGCGCCTCTTCCAGCGCGTGGAGATCGATACCTTCCCGCAGATCTCCCGGTACCGCCAGCGCCCGCAGCTTCAGGCGCTCCAGCGCCTGAAGCGCGCCGTAAAAGCACGGGCTTTCGACAATCACCCAGTCTCCCGGCTCGGTAATAGCCTGCAGGCTGAGGTTCAGCGCCTCCAGCGCACCGGCGGTAATGACTATCTCATCCGGCGGGATGGTTATGCCCTGCGCCGCATAGCGACGGGCGATGGCGTGGCGCAGCGCTTCATTACCCGGCGGCAGGTTATCAGTAATACTGACCGAGGTGACGTTGCGGCTGACCCTGGCCAGCGAGCGGTTGAGCTGCTGGAGCGGGAACAGCCTTGGGTCGGGAAACGCCGAACCGAACGGCACCAGCGACGGATCCCGACTGCCCTGCAATACGTCGAAAATATAGCTGTTGATATCCACCGCCCCGGCCCTGACCTGTCGCCGGCTCGCCGGCTGCGGCCCCGGGCGCGGCGCCACGTAGTAGCCCGACTGAGGGCGCGCCACAATGGCCCCCTGGCTTTCCAGTAGCTGGTAGGCGTGGCTGACGGTCATAAAACTCATACCGCTGTAGCGCACCTGCTCGCGCAGGGACGGCAGGCGATCGCCTGGATGCCATACCCCCTGCGCGATTTGCTCAAGGATCTGCTGCGCCAGGCGCTGATATTTCTTCACGGGCGGGGTTCCGGCATTAGCTAAACAGCGGGGTCGGATTGCCGTCATCATCAATGGCGACAAAGTTAAACTGGCCGTTGATCACCTGTTCGCGCCCTTCGGCGTACATATCTTCCAGCCAGACGGTCACCGTAACGGTCAGGCTGGTATTGCCGACCCGGGTGACTTCCCCCACCATTTCGATAATCGAACCGGAGGGAATGGGATTCTGGAAGTTGATTTTCTCGGTAGAGACGGTGACCAGCCGCTTGCGGCAAAAACGGGTGGCGGTAACGAACGACACCTCATCCATCCACGACAGGGCCGTGCCGCCAAACAGCGTGGAGTGATGGTTAATGGTGGTGGGAAACACCACTTTCGCCACGCTGGTGCGCGATAGGCGAATCTGTGCGTCGATACTCTTTTGATCCCGTTGGTTCATTGCTGTTTCTCTGGTTATTGATGCTGAGTGCCTGGGATTATAACAAAGCTGTAACTTTACCGTCGCCGTGGTTTTTCCCGTTTTGTGCGGGTTTTATATCAGTTGTCACTTAACATGCCATTTTTATAAACTGTTATAGTTAAAAATGACGTTTCTGTTTCTGCCCCGACCGTCATAGCCCGCGTACCATGACGCTACCCATTTCCGCTACGAGGTTACGTCATGTTGGGTTTAGACGCCTTTCATCTGGCGCGTATACAGTTTGCCTTTACGGTCTCTTTTCACATTATCTTTCCGGCTATCACCATTGGCCTGGCCAGCTACCTGGCCGTGCTTGAAGGGCTGTGGCTGAAAAGCCGCAATCCGGTCTGGCGTTCGCTCTACCAGTTCTGGTCCGGAATTTTCGCCGTTAACTTTGGAATGGGCGTCGTTTCCGGGCTGGTGATGGCTTACCAGTTCGGAACTAACTGGAGCGGTTTTTCCCAGTTCGCCGGTAGTATTACCGGCCCGCTGCTCACCTATGAAGTACTGACCGCCTTCTTTCTTGAGGCCGGCTTTCTGGGCGTGATGCTGTTCGGCTGGAACCGGGTGGGTCCGGGGCTGCATTTTTTCGCCACCTGTATGGTGGCGCTGGGCACCCTGTTTTCTACCTTCTGGATCCTCGCCTCCAGTAGCTGGATGCATACGCCGCAGGGTTTTGAAATCCAGAACGGTCAGGCAGTGCCGGTCGACTGGCTGGCGGTGATCTTTAATCCATCATTCCCGTACCGGCTGCTGCATATGACCGTAGCCGCCTTTCTGAGCAGCGCCCTCTTCATTGGCGCTTCGGCGGCCTGGCATCTGCTGCGCGGCAACAGCACGCCTGCGATACGCGCCATGTTCTCGATGGCGCTGTGGATGACGCTTGTCATGGCGCCGGCTCAGGCGCTGATTGGCGATATGCACGGGCTCAATACCCTGGCGCATCAGCCTGCCAAAATCGCGGCCATCGAAGGGCACTGGGAAAACCGGCCCGGCCAGCCCACGCCGCTGCTGCTGGTCGGCTGGCCGGATATGGAGGCGGAACAAACCCGCTTTGCACTGGGTATTCCGGCGCTGGGCAGCCTGATCCTGACTCACAGCCTGGATAAGCAGGTGCCGGCGCTGAAGAGCTTTCCGCCGGAGGATCGCCCCAACGCCACCATCGTTTTCTGGTCGTTTCGCCTGATGGTGGGGCTGGGCGTGCTGACGATCGCGCTGGCCGTTATCGCCCTCTGGCTAAGGGGCCGCAACCGCCTCTACACCCACCGGGCGTTTTTACGCTTTGCGCTGGTTATGGGGCCTTCCGGTCTGGTCGCCATTCTGGCTGGCTGGGTGACTACAGAGGTAGGCCGCCAGCCGTGGATAATCTATGGATTACAGCGCACCCGGGACGCGGTTTCCGCCCACGGAACGCTGCAAATGAGCCTCAGTTTGCTGTGCTTTATCGTGGTCTACGGCGCGGTATTCGGCCTGGGATACGCCTATATGATGCGCCTGATCGGCAAAGGGCCGAAAGACGATGACAGCACGCCGGCGAACGGCACTCCCTCCCGCCCCCTTTCCGCCATTTCACAGGAGACAAACTAATGGGGATCGATCTGTCGCTTATCTGGTTTGTCATTATTATCTTCGCCACCCTGATGTACATCGTGATGGACGGCTTCGATTTAGGGATCGGCATTCTGTTTACGGTGATTCGTGACCCCGACGATCGGGATGTCATGGTCAACAGCGTGGCCCCGGTCTGGGACGGCAATGAAACCTGGCTGGTGCTGGGAGGCGCCGGGCTGTTTGGCGCCTTCCCGCTGGCCTATGCGGTGATTGTCGACGCCCTGACCCTGCCCCTTACCCTGATGCTGCTCGGGCTTATCTTCCGCGGTGTGGCATTTGAATTTCGCTTTAAGGCCACCCCGGGGCATCGCCCGTTCTGGGATCGCGCCTTTCTGGCCGGCTCTCTGGCGGCGACCTTTTTCCAGGGCGTGGTGGTCGGCGCCGTTATTGAAGGTTTTCCGGTGGCGGATCGCGCCTTCGCCGGAAAGCCGCTGGACTGGTTCACTCCGTTTAATCTGTTCTGCGGGGCCGGGCTGACCGTCGCCTGGTCGCTGTTAGGCGCCAGCTGGCTGATTCTGAAGAGCGAAGGTTCGCTACAGAGCGCTATGCGACGCTATGTCCGACCGCTGCTGCTGGCGCTGCTGGGGGTTATCGCCATCATCAGCCTGTGGACGCCACTGAATCATCCGGCCATTGCCGAACGCTGGTTTTCGCTGCCCAATCTCTGGTACCTGGCGCCCGTTCCGGCACTGGTGCTGCTGTTCAGCGCGCTGCTCTGGCGCTATGCGGCCGATCCCCGTAGCCATCATCTTCCCTTCGTCTTTACGCTGGGACTAATATTTCTGGGTTTCAGCGGTCTGGGTATCAGTATCTGGCTCTATATTATTCCCCCTTCCATCACGCTGTGGCAGGCGGCGGCCCCCGCCGCCAGTCAGGGTTTTATGCTGGTCGGCGCGCTGCTGATTATCCCTGTGATTCTGGGCTATACCGCATGGAGTTATCTGGTTTTCCGCGGCAAAGTGCGTCACGGCGAGGGATATCACTGATGAATAATCCTCTGCCTTTATGGAAACGTCTGCCGTGGCTGGTCGCTATCTGGGGGGCCAGCGTCATGGCACTGGGCGCGGTGAGTCTGGCGCTGCGCCTGTTCATGAGCGCGGCCGGGCTGAAAAGCTAAGCAGGCAGACCGGCTCCAGTGAGCCGGTCTGCCTGAACCGGCAATTTTCGCGCTTCCCGGGCTTGCCGCCCTTTCTCCGTTCAGGCAAAATAAAACAATCCATCCAGACGGATTGTAATTTATGAGCAACGCCCATCATCGAGCCAAAGCCCCTGAGACTGTGCGCCAGCAGCTGCTGGACAGCGCGGCGCAGATCATCGCCACCCGGGGTCTGCCGGCCCTTACCCTGGACAAAGTGGTGAAAGAGAGCGGCATCAGCAAAGGTGGACTACAGCACCATTTCGCCACCCGTCAGGCGCTGGTGGACGGAGTGTTTAAAACCCTGCAAGAGCAGATGCGCGCGGAAATAGACCAGGAAATGGCGCGCGAACCCCAGATGCAGGGCCGCGCCACCCGGGCCTATATTCGCGCCTGCGCCCGCCTGATGCCCGATCGCGAGCAGGAGATGAACCGGGCGCTAATGGCCGCCATGATGGCCGATCCCCGGCTGCGCGGCGAATGGGCGGAATTCATTAACCAGCTGCCGCAGGACGCGGGCGACGAGGCCATTAGCCGCCAGCGTCTGCTGTGCCGACTGGCGGCTGACGGAATGTGGTTCGCCGCCCTGTGCGGCTGCCACAGTCAGGCGCCGGAACAGCGACGCTGGATTGTCGAACGATTATTAGAGCTTGCGGAGCGCGTGAAATGACCTGGACGCTGTTAGCCATTGCTATTATTTGCGAAGTGATCGCCACTACCGCCCTGAAACTGTCGGACAGTTTTACCCGACTGGTGCCAGGCGTGGCGACGGTAGTGTTCTACGGGCTGGCCTTTTACTGCCTGACCTTCACCATGCGCGCCCTGCCTACCGGCGTGATCTACGCCATCTGGTCAGGGGCAGGCGTTGTGCTGATGGGTTTGATCGGCTGGCTGTTTCTGGGCCAGAAGCTGGACTGGCCGGCGATTATCGGTATGGGACTGATTATCGCCGGCGTGCTGGTGATTAACCTGTTCTCTTCCGTCGAGCACTAATGCTCCTGCCCCTCTGCCCGCTCAACGCTTGCCGGGCAGGGTTTTCAGCAGCTCTTCCGGTGAAATAGAACCGACCACGCTGCCCGGCAGCGGCATCTTCAGAATGTGATTCCTGATCTTGCCAATGACGTGCATCTCGCAGGGCTTACAGTTAAATTCCAGCCGCAGGACTTCGTCCTGATGCACCAGCTGCATCGGGGTGGCGCGAATCCCCTTCACTCCTTTAGCCTGCTTCGGGCACAGATTAAAGGCGTAGCGCAGGCAGTGTTTGGTAATCATCACCGGCACTTCGCCTTTTTCCTGATGCGCCTCGTAGGCGGCATCGATTAGCGTGACACCGTGGCGCTGATAGAACTGGCGGGCGCTGGCGTTATACACGTTCGCCAGGAAGCTCAACTGCTGTTCCGGAAAGGTCGGCGCAGGTTCAGCGGCCGGTTTGCGGGTGGCGCGCTGATAGGCGGCCAGCCGCGCTTCAGTCAGTTGCTCCAGGGTTTCACGCCGCAGCTGATTCAGCAGACTATTAGGCACGAACGGTAGCTCGCCCTGTAGCAGCGTCACTTCCCGGGCGCGATAGCAGGTCTGGCCCAGCTTGCTTAGCCCGGCACGCAGGCTTTCATAAGCGCGCGCCGGATCTTTTGCCGGGGCGAACTCCCCGTTCAGGCTGTGGCTCACCGCGATCCCGGTTTCACAGCGAGCGGTCAGCGTCAGGGTTCCGGCATCGCCGCTCAGGGTCAGATCCACCGCGATCCGCCGTTCGGCGGATGGCTTAAGCAGCGCCTGCTGCCACTGATGATCGAGGTTACGATTAATCGGCTGCGGCAGACGCAGCTTGCGCAAAGCTTCCGGCAGCCCATTGGGCCAGACCCGATAGCGGCCAGGCGCGGTCTGCTGCACCTTGTTAATCTGAAAGCCCACCACTTCGCGCTTCACCTGCACGTTCAGCCCGTCACCGTTGGTCAGCGGCGCATCGCCCTGCACTTCCAGCCAGTCCGGCCCCAGGTTAACCAGTTCGCCCACCGGCAGTCCGACAAAGGTCGGGGTATCAAAAGCGCCGATATCCCCTTTACGGCCGTTGGCGAAGTAGTCGGTACTGCCGCGATGAAAGGTTTTATCCGGCGACGGTGCGAAAAAGTGCCGACTGCGGCCATCGGAGGCCCGGGCCAGATCGCTGCGCCCTTCCAGAATGGCGTCCAGCTGCTGGCGATAGTAAGCCGTAATATTTTTCACATAGCTCATATCCTTGTAACGTCCCTCAATCTTGAAGGAACGCACGCCCGCATCGATAAGCAGAGACAGATTGGCGCTCTGATTATTGTCTTTCATCGACAGCAGATGCTTTTCGTAAGCCACCACCCGCCCCTGGTCGTCCTTCAGGGTATAAGGCAGGCGGCAGGCCTGGGAACAGTCGCCGCGGTTAGCGCTGCGCCCGGTCTGAGCATGAGAGATGTAGCACTGGCCGGAATAGGCCACGCACAGGGCGCCGTGAATAAAGTACTCCAGGGTGGCGTCCACCTGCTGATGTACCGCCTGAATCTGCGGCAGACTCAGCTCTCTGGCCAGCACCAACTGGGAAAAGCCCACTTCAGAAAGGAATTTCGCTTTCTCCGCCGATCGGATATCGCACTGGGTGCTGGCGTGAAGATCGATGGGCGGAATATCCAGTTCCAGAATCCCCATATCCTGAATAATCAGCGCGTCCACTCCGGCGTTCCACAGCGAGTGAATCAGCCGCCGCGCCGGCTCCAGTTCGTTATCGTGCAGGATGGTATTCAGGGTGACGAACACCTTCGCGCCAAAGCCGTGGGCGAAAGGCACCAGCTCTGCAATGTCGCGCAGGCTGTTGCCGGCATTATGGCGGGCGCCAAAACCGGGGCCGCCGATATAGACGGCGTCGGCGCCATGCAAGATGGCTTCGCGGGCGATGCCCGTATCGCGGGCCGGGCTAAGCAGTTCGAGTTGGTTGGGGTGCAGGCGCATGGCGCAAATCCGGTTGTCGATAAAATGGCGGCTATTGTAGTCACAGGCGGGCGGAATCCAAATAGTTTCCTGCATAGATGTACGACTACAATATCGGGTACGACACCTTATATAGAGACAATGGACACGGGAATATGTTAATTTTATGTATTAGCCTAATTTTGCTTATGTAAATAACCGTCGTTAACTATGGTACAACCCGATGACATCTTCTGGACAGCTCTCTGATAATCTTCCCGATTATAATATCGCCCGTACATTAGGCCTTATTCCAAAAAATGATTTTGACTTTGCATCACTGGCTAATCAATTAGACTGTTCACGTAACTTTTACCAGGCCGGAATCATTTACTCAGATGGCCAACGTCGCTGGCTGGTTCGTCCTTCGAAGCGCATTGCATCTCCGAATATGCAATCATTTTCATTTGCAGAGAGTTATTAGTACGGTGATGGCAGATTATATAAAAAAAAGCATTAAGTTAGGGTTTGATATCGAGAAAAAACTAAAATCAGATCCACCTCAATATTTTGAAACCATCAAGGATTACCTGAAAGAAAAAATGGGGGCGCCGGTGGGTCTGCATACCCGTGGTATCCCATTAATCTTCAGTACTCTTTTCGCTCTTCTCAGCTTTTCCATACCGCAGTTATCTATCTGGGATATGGTTTTTCGCTGGATGAGCTGGCCACAATATACTGTTTTTACAGGAATAATAGCAGCAGGACTGGTTTATTGCTTGCTAATTTTCCCATCGATGACTCTCGTTGCCAGGGGCAATTTAGCAGCATTAAAGTTTTATCTTTTGCTGATTTTATTCACTGCAATACTGGCGACGTTATATTTGTTATACACTGTTATTGCATTGACGCTCGGAATTGAAAACCATACGGGATTTCTGATTGGTGCTATCATGGCTTGTATTTTTATCCTCATTAGCTACCGATTTCTTAATAGCCGGGCATGGGTTAAAACAATGGCATTTTATTTACATAATCGCGTGTGGCGCCTACAGCTCAAGCATCATAACCAGACGTTAGTTAAACGGAAGTAGTGATGTAATCCATTACCGGAGACTGAATACCACGCAGTATTGCGATACTGAAAGAGGATACCCTTCTGTCAGGGCATCCTCTTTATCAGGAGCAAACTCTCTCCACAGAAAGCTTTCCAGTGCTTTACTTATAACCTGCCCTTTCTTCTTCCTGCGGATAATGAATCAACGAATGAAACAGGCAGGCGCCCGACCTGTCGTTGCGGTAGCTGTGAGGGCGATCGCCGGCGAAGCGCAGTCCCTGGCCGGCTGCCAGGGTGCGCCAGCCGTCATCGGTCTGTAGCGCCAGTTCCCCTTCTATCACCACCACGTGTTCCACCACGCCCTGTTCATGAGGTGAGGAGTGGCTGGCTGTCCCCGGCGCCAGGGTAATGGCGAACAGATCGAAACGCAGCTGTTCGTCCCAGGGAAACAGCGGCACCACCACCATGGCGCGGTCTCCGGCGTCGTAGCCGGGGTGTCCGGCAATCGGTTGAGGCTCAATAAAAGCAGAAAACGGTACCTGAAAGCCGGTGGCGATTTTCCACAGGGTCGCCACCGTCGGGCTGGATTCGCCGCGTTCGATCTGCCCCAGCATCGCTTTCGATACCCCGGTATTTTCGGCGGTCTGGCTCAGACTCCAGCCGCGAGCCTGACGTAACTGGCGCAGCGTGGCAGCCAGGTGAGAGGCTATATCCATCAAATTCTCCTTGCTTATTCACCGTGAAGTATAGCGCCTTGTGCGCTATAACGCACGATGCTATATTCACCGAACGCTATAACGCACAAGGAGAGCGACATGCGCCAGGCGATCCCCTTTCCCCCTTCGGTGCCGGTGGCCGGTTTGGTGGCCGTGCTGGTAGGTTATGCCAGTTCCGCGGCCATTATCTGGCAGGCGGCTTCCGCCGCGGGCGCCACCAACGCTCAGGTGGCAGGCTGGATGACCATGCTGGGGCTGGCGATGGGGCTTAGCACCCTGCTGCTGAGCCTGCGCTGGCGGGCGCCGGTACTGACAGCCTGGTCGACGCCTGGCGCAGCGCTGCTGGTGACCAGCCTGCCGGGCCACACCCTGGGGGAAGCCACCGGCGTCTTTATCTTCTGTGGCGCGCTGGTGACGCTGTGTGGCGTCACCGGTCTGTTCGCCCGCCTGATGAGGATTTTGCCCCACGGCCTGTGCGCCGCCATGCTGGCGGGTATTCTGCTGCGTTTCGGGCTGGAAGCCTTCGGCGCCCTGGCGGACAACGGTCTGCTGTGCGGCGTGATGCTGGCCGCCTGGCTGCTGGTACGGGCGCTGGCGCCGCGCTATGCCGTGATTGCCGCGCTGCTCGCCGGTCTGATGGTCGCCTTCGCCGACCATCAGTACCAGCAGGGGCTGACGTTACCGCTGTTTGTCACGCCGGGCTTTACCCTGCCACAGTTTACCCTTTCCAGCCTGATTGGCGTGGGGGTGCCTTATTTTCTGGTGACCATGGCGTCCCAGAACGCGCCGGGGCTGGCCACGCTGAAGGCCTCCGGCTATCAGGTTCCCACCTCGCCACTGCTCTCAGTGACCGGCCTGTTTACCCTGGCGCTGGCGCCGTTTGGCGCCTTTTCGGTGGCGATTGCCGCTATTACCGCCTCCATCTGCCAGGGGGAAGAGGCCCATCCGGAGCCCACCCAGCGCTGGCAGGCCGCCTGCGCCGCAGGCATATTCTATCTGCTGGCCGGTCTGGCGGGAGGCGGGATTGTCAATCTGATGACCGCCCTGCCGGACGCCTGGATCAAAATGCTGGCGGGGCTGGCGCTGCTGGGCGCACTGAGCGGCAGCCTGCACCAGGCGCTGGATGACGTGAATCAGCGCGACGCGGCCATCGTCACCTTTCTGATAGTGGCGTCCGGGGTGACGCTGTGGGGAGTCGGCTCCGCCTTCTGGGGGTTAGTCGGCGGCGGTCTGTGTCATGCGGTGCTGTCAGCGGCTCGCCGCCCGTAGCTGAGACGCAGTGGCGCCAAAGGCCGCGCGAAAGCGGTTGCTGAAATGGCTGGCGGAACTGAATCCGCAGCTCAGGGCTATCTCGGTCAGCGGCAGACCACTGTTGCGCACCAGCTGTTCGGCCCGTAGCAGACGGCGCTGCATCACATAACGGTGTGGCGCCATGCCCAGCGAACGGCTGAACATACGCGCGAAGTGAAACTCGCTAAGATCCGCCTCCCGGGCCAGCATCGCCAGGGTGATAGTTTGCCCCAGATGCGCCTCGATCCACGCGTCCACGCGACGCAGCACCGCTGGCGCCAGCCCGCCACCTGGATAGCCATTGTGATGCAGCTTGGGACGACGGCTATCGCCGTCTCAATCTTCTGGCGTTTCGCTATCGCGGCGCTGGTGATGACGCTTATCGCGAAGCTATGCGGTCGCCTGCATCGCCTGACGCTGCGCGACCAGCTGTTGTGCCTGATACAGGGCTGCTGCGTGTTTAGCTTTAATTTTGTTTGCTTCTATCACGCCGCTCAATGGATTAACAGCGGACTGGAGTCGGTGATTTTTTCGATGGCGGTACTGTTTAACGCCATTAACAGCTTTCTGTTTTTTAAAATTCGTCCGCCGGTCAGCTTCTTTCCGGCAGCGCTGCTGGGCATTGCCGGTATCGTCCTGCTGTTCTGGCGCGATCTAACGGCAACCCGTATCGAGCCCCGACTGTTTATCGGTATCGGATTGAGCGCGTTGGGCACGCTGGGTTTTTCGTTGGGCAATATGATTAGTCTGCGCCACCAGCGGCGCGGCCTGGATATCCTGACCACCAACAGCCAGGCGATGCTGTATGGGGCGCTGGTGATGGGGACACTGGCGTTAAGCCAGGGGGCGAATTTTATGCCGCCACTGTCGGCGCGCTATCTGGGCTCCCTGCTCTATCTGGCCCTGTTTGGTTCGGTTATCGCTTTTGTCGCTTACTTTACGCTGGTCAGTCACATCGGCGCCGGTCAGGCGGCTTACAGCACCCTGCTGTTTCCGCTGGTGGCGCTGGCTATTTCCACCCTCTACGAAGGCTACGTCTGGCACCCCAGCGCGGTTGCCGGTCTGCTGCTGATTCTGACCGGCAACCTGGTGATGTTCGCCCGGCCGCAGCGTCCGCTGTTCAGGCGCCGCGGCGCGGCATAATGGTTCAGGCGGCCGCCTCACGCGGCCCCTGTGAATCCACCACCACAATACTCGGCAGCGCCAGTCGGATATCGTTTTGCGCCAGTTGCTCAATCAGCCTGATATTGATCTCCTGCTGAATATCCATATAGCGGTTATAGTCGGCGGTACTGACGATATGCACCACTTCGAAGGTCAGACGATCGCTTT
This sequence comes from Rosenbergiella sp. YN46, assembly GCF_036620675.1. NCBI lineage: Bacteria > Pseudomonadati > Pseudomonadota > Gammaproteobacteria > Enterobacterales > Erwiniaceae > Rosenbergiella > Rosenbergiella sp. YN46. Next base: position 37,581 of record NZ_JAZHEE010000005.1, on the reverse strand, counting down.
CAAACCCCAGCAGATGGGCGCGATCGAAGGTGGTTTCGCCTACATCGGTCACAATCTGCCGCACTATGTCGCCGATTTTACGCAGCTTTTCCGGCGGCGTGGACAGCGCCACGCCAAAGGAAAAGACGATGCGCCGGGTCTGCATCCGCTTGTAGTTATGGATGATTTGCTGCAACAGAATGGCGTTTCCGCAGACGATCTGCTCGCCGCTCAGACTGCGAATGCGGGTGGTTTTCAGACCGATATGCTCAATGGTACCGGCCACATCGTTGAACACAATGAAGTCGCCAATCTCGAACGGCTTATCAAAGCCGATGGAAAGCGAAGCGAAAACGTCGCTCAGCACGGTCTGCACCGCCAGCGCGATGGCGATACCGCCCACCCCAAGGCTTGCCACCAGCGCGGTGATGTCCACACCGGCGTTAGCCAGAATTGACAGCAGCATCATCGACCAGACGATCGCCCGCAGAATCACCCCCAGAATCACCAGCGTCACCGGATTCTTGCGGGTGCCCGGGGTGAACATAACGTGATGCAGCCAGGACTGTACCGCCTGATCCAGCCAGATGGCGACCTGTAGCGCCAGCACCAGGAACCACGCGTGACTCAGCGTACTGGCAAGGTTTTCCGGCAGCGAGACAAAGCGCAGGCTTATCAGGAAGGCGACCACAAACATCAGCAGTTTGTTGGTCTTGTTCAGCACGTCGAACAGCAGATAACGGTAGTCGCGGGCGGTGGTGCGCGCCTCTCCCCAGGACTGGATAGTGCGATGCACCAGGGCCAGCAGCCGGTTGATCAACCAGTAGACGACGAGCGTGACCAGCACCACGGTCGCCACGCCTACCCAAAACGATGTCGACATCAGCAGCGGCAGTATATTTATCTTATCGATGAACGTCATCCGGCCTCCTTTGATGGTTGCAAAACGATCAAGTATAGCCATTGTGCTATGAGGCGGGTGCGGCAGCGTCGGGCCGTAAAGCGCCCGACGCCCGGGCGTCAGCTAAAGAAGTCGACTCCTCCCCCTTCCAGGCTGTACATCGCCCCAAGAATGACAATATCACCTTTATTTTCCATTTCGGATAATACCGAACTGCGATGGCGAATCTGCTCAATCGTTAGCGCTACGTGAGTTCGCGCCACGGCATTGACAAACCCCGGGTTGTCGGCGCGGCGTTCACCTTCCCAGCGCGTGTTTTCCACCGCGGGTCGTATCGCCTGCACCAGCGCGGTCAGATGGCCCAGCTTAACGCCGTCGATCGCGCCCTTGATGGCGCCGCATGAGGTGTGCCCCATGACCAACACCACTTTCGCGCCTGACACCGTGCAGGCATACTCCAGGCTGCCCAGAATGTCGTCGTTCTGGCCATTTCCCGCGACTCTGGCGTTAAAAATCTCACCAATGCCGGTGTCCAGTACAATTTCCGCCGGAACCCGGGAATCAATGCAGCTCAGAACTACCGTAGAGGGATACTGGCCCGCCGTACTGGTGCGTTGTTGGTCCAGATAATCATGGTGCAGCATCGCGCCGTTCCGGAATCGCAGATTGCCCTGACGCAGGCCCTCGACAATCTCGGCTGGCGTCATGGCGTCACGCTGCGCTTTGGTCATTGCGGCGGCAAGGCTCACCGCTGGCGCAGTTAATCCGACAATACCGGTTACTGCCAGCGCGGAAACGGCGGCGCTGCGTTTAAAAAACTGACGGCGGCTTGAGTTAAGGGGGATTGGATAACGCATAAGCACTCTCCTTAGTTGTGATGCGCCATGCATCACTGCACGGCGTCGCATGATGTTACCGTGCGACGCCGTGTCGAATTAAACAGGCCACGAAGAAGAGTCAAAGAATGCGGAGAGTATCACGCCTGCTATCAGGATTTTCTTGCCAGCATGGTGGCGAAACGCAGCTTAATTCGATTGCCGTTAGCGTCGGTGCGATGCAGTTCTCCGACATCCTCATTGTATTTCACCAGCTCCCAGCCTTCGTAGTAACGGCTGAGTTCACCCTGGCGGAAGGCAAAGGGAAAGTCGACGGTACAGGGATAGTCGTCGGTATCCATGGCCGCGACGATCAGGTTATAACCGCCAGGGCGAGTGGCCGCCTTCATGCTGCCAATCAGTCCGGGAATGGTTTCCGGCGCCAGGAACATCAGCACCACGGTAGAAAGGATGAAATCGTACTCGCCGTCGAAGGTCAGCCCGTTCAGATCGACAACGCTGGCGTTCAGGTTATTCAGCCCCTCTTCCCGGGCGATGCGCCGCACGTTGGCGATACTGGCCGGATTTTTATCCCAGGCGGTAACGTCAAAGCCGCGTGCCGCCAGGTAGAGGCTGTTGCGGCCATTACCGCAGCCCGCGTCCAGCGTGCGGCCCGGGGCGACCCACTGCATGGCGTTCAGCACTTCCGAGTGCGTGCGAGTCAGGCCATATTTGTCGGTAAAGTAATTGTCATCACGCTGAATCATGAGAGCTCCTTGTTGTAGAGTAGTGCGGGATGCGATTCACGAAGCAACAGTTTACCCTGGCACAGCAGGATCAGGGTCTGAAACATCAGCAGCCCGATAATCAGGTTAGAGAAAATAAACAGCGGTATCGCCAGCCAGTGAAATACGCCATCCGGTTGTTCATGTCCAAAATGCAGCGCGGTGGTCGCCAGCGCCGACAGGCCGAACGAAAAACTCCACAGCGAAGCGCTGAAAGGCCGCGTCAGATACCAGGGCATCAGCCGCAGCATAAACAGCAGTTGCAGCAGACCGTAACCAAACAGCATATGGGCAAAGATATCGCCTTTTCCACCATTAACGCTCAGCCAGGCGCTACAGGCCACCAGCGCCGGTGCCATCTGAATCCCCACCGAACTGCGAACGGCAGACGGGACTTCGCCCGTACTGCGTAAACGCTGCAATATGGCGGGCTCAAGGCTTAGCCAGGAAAACACGCCAGCCCCCAGAAACAGGCTACCTGCTACCGGCCAGCCCAGCGCACCGCAGGCCATGGCGCTAATAAAGTTACAGGCCACCGTAGGCAGATAGAGTCCGGGAGTGGTGGCCTCTGCGGGGTGCGTGCCGCGCCACAAACCGGCGCTCTGCCAGGCGGCATAGCCAAGCTGCGCCGCCACGCCCACGCAAAACAACCCCAGCGCCAGCGGCCGTAGCCAGGGGACGATCCCAATCGCCACCAGCATAGCGGTGGCGGGAAACAGACTGACGAAGCTACTCTTCAGCGGATGGCGAATCTCTTCGCGCACGGTGCTGGTATAGCGCGTGAGCCGCCAAAGAAAACTCAGGCTTAACAGCAGCCAGACCGCGATACCCAACGCCACCAGCGCATCGCTGATACGCGGTGACACCGGCCAGACAGTCGCGGCATAGCGCCAGGCCAACCCCAGGCCCAGAATCCCCAGCACCATACCAAAATAGCTGGCGGGCAGATTCAGGATCTGACGATGAACGGATGAATTCTGCATTTTGTTTAAGACATAAAATGTATTTTAAATGCATTTTATTGGATTTGTCCGTCAAATACTATCCCGCCCGGATTTGCTACCTTTTAAAGAGCGTCGCCGTCTATTCACCCCGGGAGTCGTCATGCAAAAGTTTCGTCTGCTGGAACAAAAGCGCCCGTTCAGTATTATGCAGGGCGATGTCAAATGTACGCTCTGGCTACGCCAGATAGAAGCGATTACCGATTTTGCCGATGTCCGGGCCGGGCAGCGCGGCGGCTGGCTGGAAGAAGAAGAGCTGCTGAGTCAGGCCGGCGACTGCTGGGTTTACGATCAAAACAGCATTCTGTACGGCGGCGCCTGGGTCAACCATAACGCCCGCATCACCGGCGAATGCGTTATCGGTCAGGGAGCGATTATCGACGGCAACGCGCTGGTGGACGCCTCTCATATTACCCATCATGCCCATGTCGGCGATCGGGCCACGGTACGCGCCAGCCAGGTCAGCGGCCAGTGCCGGATTAGCGACGTTGCCCGGATCAGCGACTGTCAGGTCATCGCCCGCCGCGGGCTAACGGCAGATCGCCACCTGCAGTTACGCATTGCCGATCGCGCCAGCGTTCACGCTTCGCGCATTATGCATCAGGCGCAAATTACCGACAGCGCGCTGGTCAGTTACGCGTTTATTGAACACCGTGCCTGCGTGTGCGGCCATGCGATCATCGAAGGCAATGAAGAGAACGACGTCTGGCTGTGCGATCGGGCCTGGGTCGGCGGTCGGGCGCGTATCCTGGCGGGGCGCGGCGAAGGTCAGAGCCCGACCCTGCGCTACAGCTCGCGGGTCGGCGGCAATGCGCTTATCGAAGGCGAATGTCTGCTCAAACACCGGGTACGGGTGGAAGGCGATGCCGTGCTCACCGGCGGGCCGCTACAGCTTGACGATCGCGTCAGCATCGACGGCCATGCCCGGGTGACGGGCAATGTGCTGATCGAACATCAGGTTCGCCTGACGGATGACGCCAGCGTCGAAGCCCGGGACGATGAAAGCATTCATATTCACGGCGACAAGACCCTGGCAGGCAGTCAGCATATTACCCGAATGCCTTACTACGGCATTTTCTGATTGCTCTTTAAACCTGCCTGTACGGCAGTGAACAACGTTAGCTGCGATATGCACACAATAAACAATTTCTAAGCTGCCTGTACGGCAGTGAACTCATCGTTGTGTGCCGGTTACGGTTCCGGCCATTTCTAAGCTGCCTGTACGGCAGTGAACCGCAGGTCATCACATGCCTGTTTGTATTTCCCTTTCTAAGCTGCCTGTACGGCAGTGAACAGTAGCATGAACGCCCTTTATGGAGCCGATAGTTTCTAAGCTGCCTGTACGGCAGTGAACCATATTTCAGAATGAGGCTTTCGTATCGTCGGTTTCTAAGCTGCCTGTACGGCAGTGAACAGAAACAAAATATCACTATCTATCTGTTATAAAAAGGGTAAATTGCGATTTATGCAATAAACCCCTTTTTTCCGGCGTCATTTAATAAATATGTAAAATCAATACGTTAGCAATAGCGTTAAAAAAAGGGTTTTGCCATAAAGCGGAAATAGCTTATCGCCAGATAATACCGCAAGACACTTCAAAGCCGCAGGAGAATGGCCGCAATCAGTCGGGTTGCAGGCAGTCGATGATCCGCCCGTAGATATTTTGATCGTGAAACTGACCGTTAAGGTATTCGGCCTGTTTCATGCAGCCTTCCAGCGTGAAACCGTTGCGCAACGCCACGGCGTTGCTGGCTTCATTACTAACGATACAGCGGATGACAAAGCGCCTGACCATCCCTTCGCCAGAATATTTTGTCATCAGCGTCCGCAACGCCCGGGAGATAATCCCCTGCCCCTGATGCCCCTGATCCAGCCAGTAACCAATGTAAGCCGCCTTATTGGCCGGTTCTATCTGATTAAAGGAGATAACCCCCACCAGTTCATCTTCCCGCAGAATCATAAACATTTTGGCGTAGTTACGGTGATGCAGCATATGGTTGCCGCGCAGGGTCTTCAGGGTATCTTCCGGCGCCTTGACGTACTGCGGCCAGTCCATCGCCTGCTGTAGCCACTCCTTATTACGCTGCACCAGTTCAAAAACTGGAGTGACGAAGGTTTCATTCACCGAATGCAAAATCAGCCCCTTCTCTACCTCTATCACCTCATCCTGCCAGTTATGTTTGTGCGGCTGCACGGCTATCTCCTTCATAAGTCGGGATTTGCGCCTAACTTACTCCTGGAAAAGCAGAATGTAAAAAGCAAGAACAGCGGGTACCCAAAATATACCGCTGCGGCACGGAAAAAAAGCCAGGCCATTAATCCGTGTATGGCCTGGCATACATCACACCGGTTTGCATCCCTGCTCCCTTGCGGGTATTGCGTTAACCGGAAAGTCGACGCATCCCTGTGTACTCCTTACCCCCTATTCGAAGGAGATCCACAAAACTTTTTTCAGGACTGCGGTTCGCCGTAAAGTTCCTCCCGACGGCTGCGCAGGCTATTGACCAGCACCGCACCCACAATCACCACGCCGCCGATAAGCGCATGACCCGTCGGCGCCTGTCCCAGCACCAGCCAGATCCACAGCGGCGCCAGCGCCGTTTCCAGCAGCAGGAACAGGCCGGCATTCGCCGCAGAGACATAGCGGGTCGACAGCGTAATCAGCCCCATGGCCAGCGGCATCACCAGCGCCCCTTCCGCCAGCGCCCAGCCCCACTGCGCGGCGCTCATCTGCGCCAGCGTCTGTTGCACCGGGCCGCCGGCGAATACGCCTACCAGCAGCGCTGCCAGCAGACCGCCTACCGATGGCAGCGCCAGAGTTCCACCCTGCACCCGGGAAGAGTAGATAAAGGCCAGCGCCATAGACACCGCCGTACCCAGCGCAAACAAATTCGCCAGCCCGCTTTCCTGACCACCGCGGCCGCTCATCACAATAGCCACCCCGACCATCCCTGCCAGCGCCGCCGTCAGCAGGCCGCGATCCAGCCTGGCGCCGAACATCACCCGGGAAATCAATGCCGATACGAAAGGCGTGGCGGAGATAATCACCAGCACCGTCGCCACATTGCCCCGGTTAAGGGCATTCACGAAACCGGCCGACGCCAGGCAAAAGAAGAGCACCGACAGCCAATTATCACGAGTGGCCCAGGGAGCCCCCAGAGTGGCGCGCGCCGGTCGCCACATCAGCCATGCGGCCAGACAGACCACCCACATAAACAGGCCACGCAGCAGCACGATGGCCCAGGAGTTATCGATCCCCATCATGCGAATAAACAGCGAGTCGGTACTCAGCAGCAGCCCCCCCGCGATACCGATAAGATTACCGTTGCCCGTTAGCGTCCGTTTCATTAAACCTCCAGAAGTTGAGTCAACCGCCGGGAGACTTCCGGCGTGGTATCCACGGGGTCGCTTCCATCTCCGCGCGCCCAGCTGGAAAGCCTCAGGGTTCCCACATCAGGGAAATAGCTGATGCCGTCGGCTTTGGCGCGTCGCAGTACGCCCTCATCCGGCGACGGTATTTTGATACAGCAGAACGGCAGCCCGTCGACGCTTACCGGATCCAGCCCGTAACCGGCAGGCACCGCCAGCGCCGATGCCTGTACCTGCGCCACGTTATATGGCTGCCAATCCGGACGGGACAGGTTCTCCAGCGCCTCTTCCAGCGGGCGGCTGGAGGCGGTCGCCTCTTCGAACAGCCGCAGTTCGCTGCGCAATAACCGGCTGTGGTTGCTGGCCCGCAGGGCGACAATCGCCAGTCCTGGCGTCAGAGACGCGTGTTTATGCAGTGGCGCAATAAAAATATCGCTGTCGCGCACCAGTTCAGCGTGGCGCAGCGTGGCAAAACTGTGAGAGGCGTCCACCACCCCTTTCCCGTCGCATCCCTCCAGACGGCATACCGCGCCGGTGCCCGGGTGCACATGGGTAATAATATTGAGTTCCCCGGGCAGCGGCGGACAGTGGCCGCCGCCTGCGAACAGGCGGGCGATGGGCGGGTAGTGAGCCTGCGGCGCCAGCCGCAGGCTCATCTCCTGGCGATGAAACAGATGATTCAGGATGACCAGCCCCACCCGTACCGACTGCACAAAAAAGATATCGTAGTCGTCCAGGCGGTATATGCCGGTCAGCACGTCTCTCAACCGATCTCTTAACATAGCCGCTCGCTTATAAAAGTGTTCTCCGTGCACCCGTTGCAGTTCCGGGGACAGTGATGATGCGTCCATCAGTTAATCAGCTCCTGCTGATAGAGCAGCGGCATCACCTCGTCACGAAAAACGGAGCCCACCGGCACGGCGCACGGCGGCTGACGATAGCTGACCCAGGCCAGCTCTTCGATTTCGCTACAGGGACGCGGCTGTCCGGCAATCTCCACCCGATAGACGTGATTTTCAATGGGTCGGTTTTCAAAAGCCGCCTGCCCCAGAAACAGCCCAAAGGGGCGAATATCGGTAACTGAAACCCCCAGCTCTTCCTGGAGCTCGCGCTTCAGGCAGCTCAGATGATCTTCACCGGCAAACGGTTTGCCCCCCGGCGAGATAAAAATATCGGTGCCGCGCTTGCGGGTCAGCAGTAGTGAGCGCTGATGGATGATAACGGCGGCGCATTTCACAATGGGCTTCAGCGCCATTTCCTGGGAAACCTCATCCTCAATGGCGTCGTAGCTTTCCGGTTGCAGGCCCATCATGCAGCCACCGTTGCGGCGCGGGTGGAACGACAATCCAGTGTCTCTCCGGACAGGAAACGTACGATGTTCAGCATCAGCGGGGCTTTATCGTTCAGATAGCCCAGAATGGTGTCATCGTCAGGCGTCGTGAAGCTGTCCGCGAAGATACTGATGCCTTCCAGCGATTTCGTGGAGATGCCAAGCTGCAGCAGACGATATTTCACATCGTCCGCCGAGCGGGCGAATTCATAAATCGGGGAGTGATAGGCGATGTCGAAGCGCGCCATCATATCCACCAGCCACTCCTTGGCGACCAGACGCTGTTCCGGGAACTCCATCTGATAGTGGGTAATGCCGTCGTTAATCACATCGATATCGTTGCGGCGGCAGAAGTCCACCAGGTGGGCGTGAATCGCCATCTTTTCCCCCAGCAGCACCAGGTTTTTGCGGTACTTGAGGATGTCCGACTCCAGATGTTCGATGGCAATGGAGCGGAAAGCGCCGCTGATATCGGCCACGGTATGCCCGACCACCAGGTCGCCAAAGCGGTTGCGCAACTCTTCCACCCGATGCGCCAGAATACCGCGATGCAGGGAACAACCGCTGTTGCCTGACCACAGGTGAACCGGAATCCCCTGTAACATTAAATAACAGGCTGCCAGGGTGCTGTCGCGCCCACCGGTAAACATCACAAGCTGGGTTTTGGGGGTAAGCTGTTCTGTCATTTTACGCTCCTTTCGGGAAGTTACGGGATTCAAAATGAAGCCCGCGCTATTTATCGTTCTGTTATGCAACACAGAGTAGGCAAATAAATCGCGGCTGAAAAATGATATAAACAGACATATACTGTTAGTTTTTCTAACAAGGTGCCGCTATGCCGGATTCCCTTCCGCCGCTGCGTGCGTTGCGCTACTTCCACCGCGCCGCCCGTCACCAGAGCGTAAGCCTGGCTGCCCGCTCGCTGAATGTGACCCACAGCGCCGTCAGCCATCAGATCCGTCTGCTGGAAGAGTGGCTGGACGCGCCGCTGTTCGTGCGGGCCGGTGGGCGTATTCATCTGACAGCGGACGGCGAACAGCTCAGTCGGGTCTGCTCCCGGGCCTTTGCCGATATCACCGAAAGCTGCGAACGCATTCGCGGCCGGGCCCGTCACGGACTGACTATCTCCTGCTCTCCCAGCTTTCTGGCTCAGTGGTTAATTCCGCGCATTGGGCGTTTTAACCAGCAGCACCCGGACGTTCCGCTCAGTTTCGATACGCTGACCGATCCCCAGAAGCTGCACGACGATCGCACTGATGTGCTGATCCTGAGTCATGACCACCTGGTACCGGAAGGCGTCGCCACTACGCTTATCGCCGTGGACTATATCGGCCCGGTCTGCTCGCCGCAGTTTCGCGGGCGGATGAGCTATGCCGCCGACTTCAGTACCCTGCCGCTGCTGCACGCCGATACCCGCGCCCACGCCTGGGAGGAGTGGGCGCAGAAAACCGGTGCCAGAGGCGACTTCTGGGCGGGTAAGCACTTCGATAATCTGACGCTGGCGATTCAGGCCGCGCGCAACGGCCTTGGCATCATCATGACGCCGCAGATTCTGGTAAAAAAAGAGCTACGGGAAGGCACGCTGTGCGCGCCGCTGGGCTTCGCGGCCATGGATCGCGCCACCTGGATGATGGTGCGTCAGGCACGCCAGCACGAGCCGGCCATCGACCTGTTCAGAAGGTGGCTGCTGGAAGAAGCCGCGGAGGATTAGCCCTCACCCGGAGGGCGAGGGAAAAAACCTCGCTTGCCTGTCCCCTCTCCCCTGTGGGGATAGGGTCAAGGTGAGGGGATCAGCGCATCTGGCGATCGTCCACATATTTGCGCTTATCCGGCGCGGGCGGGAAGTACTGGTAGAGCCAGGTTTCACTTTCGGTCTGCCCCTGACTGCGCAGATACATCCGCATTTCGACCGGATCGACGCTGTCGGAGGTGGGATGCCAGTCGAACAGGATCCGGTAGCCGTCGAAGGGCTCGATGTAGAGGATCTCCACCTGCTTTGCCTCGCCGCTGGACAGCGTAATCACCGGCTCCATACCGCGGGCGGCCGCCTCTTTCAGATTGGCGCCGACAAAATCCACCGCGAAGCGGCGCGACCAGGTTTCCGGGTAATGCTCGCCCGGCGCCCAGCCTTCCGGGAAGCCGCCCATTCCGGTACGGGTGGCGTAAACCCGGGCCAGCTCGCTGCGCACCGGCGGCTCGGCAGCCCAGTACAGGCGGTATTTAAAGCCCAGTTGATCCCCGGCCTGCACCGGCTTTTCCGGCTGCCAGAAACAGACGATATTATCGAGGGTTTCGCCGGTGGTGGGGATCTCAAGCAGCGAGATATGCCCCTTGCCCCAGTTGCCCTGCGGCTCCACCCACAGGCTGGGCCGCTTGTTATACCAGCCGATAACGTCCTGATAGTTATCGAAGCTGTGATCGGTCTGCAACAGGCCGAAACCCTTAATATTTTCATCATTAAAGGCGTTAAATTGCAGCTTCTGGGGGTTATTGAGCGGGCGGCACACCCATTCGCCGTTGCCGCGCCACAGCGCCAGGCGGTCGGAGTCGTGGATCTGCGGATGAATGGTGTCGCACATCCGGCGCTCGTTGGTACCGCAGCTGAACATGCTGGTCATCGGCGCTATCCCCAGCTGCTTCACGTCCTTACGGGCGTACAGGTGGTTTTCCACCTCCATAATCACCTGTTTCTCTTCGCAGTGAATGGTGAATTTATAGGCGCCGGTAAGACTCGGGCCGTCCATCAGCGCATAGACCACAAAGGTGGTGTCATGGGCTTTCGGGGTTTCGAACCAGAAGGCGGTGAAGTCCGGGAACTCTTCGCTGGAGTCGGTGAAGGTATTAACCGCCACGCCCCGGGCGGACAGGCCGTACTGATAAGTACTGTCCACGGCGCGGAAGTAGCTGGCCCCCAGAAACGAGACGACATCGCGGCGTGCCAGTTCCGGGGCCTTAAAGGCGCGGAAACCGGCGAAGCCGAGATCCGGGTGCCCTTCCAGCTGGCGGGTATCCACCCCGGCATCGTTGTAGTTAAACAGATCCGGACGGAAGTGAATTTCACGCGCCTGGCGACTGGCGGGATCCACCGAGTACATCCGCACCCGGCGCTGAAAGCCCATGCCGACGTGGAAGAACTGTACATCAAGCTGGCGCCCTTCTATCTGGTTCCACAGCGAATGGCCCGCATCGTACTGAATATGGTTGTAGGCCTGCGGCGTTAGCCGGGAGAGCGCATCCGGCAGCGGACGGGGCGCTCCGCCCCAGGGCTTTTTCGCCAGACCGCTGGCCATCTCTTTGAGATCGTTAAAGTCGAAGGGACGTGAACTGCCGTCGGCAATACCGCCGTCCGCCGCCCAGGCCGACTGAGAAAAGAGGCCGGCCAGACCGGGCGTGCCACAGGCTGCGGCCAGCGCCATTGAGGCTTTAATAAAACGTCTGCGGTTCATGCCTGAGAAATCGTCCTTATTTTGATGTTACCTGGTGTATTTCACTTCCCCTGCGGGGGAAACATTGTCAAAATAATGCCCCAGATATGACCACCCACGCCAGACAAAATTCCGTCCATTTTCAGACTCTTTAATTTCCCCCATTACCGCTGCCTGCCCCGTTGGTGACGCAGCGGACAGCGGCCGACCAAACCGATACGCTTCGCGCTGCCTGATCTAATTTCAGACAGTTCTCAAGCTATGGAGAAACGCCTTATGAATCTGCGCTACATCCTGACCGGCGGGCCCGGCGCCGGTAAATCCACCCTGCTGCACGCTCTGAACGACGCCGGCATCACAACCTGGCCGGAAAGCGGACGCGCCATTATTCGCGAACAGCAGCGCCAGGGCGGCAACGCCCTGCCCTGGGCCGACCGACTGGCCTTCGCCATGCGGATGCTGGAACGTGATATTGCCGGCTGGCAGATACATGAAGGCGCTTCGGCGCCGGTACTGTTCGACCGCGGAATTCCGGATTCGCTGGGTTATCTGCAACTGTGCGGGCTGAACGCGCCCCCCCGAATGTTGCAGGCCGTCAGCGCCTGTCGTTACGCGCCCCGGGTCTTTTTTGCCCCACCCTGGCGCGATATTTACCGCCAGGACGACGAACGCCGCCAGAGCTGGGATGAGGCGGTGGCCACCGCCCGGGTGATGCTGCGCCTGTATCGCGCCTGCGGCTATCAGGTGGTGATGGTTCCGCCGCTACCGGCGGCAGCCCGCGCCCGCTGGCTGCGATCCAGGCTGCCTACAGCGTGACGTGCTGCCTCATTACCCGCTTAAACAGCAGCGAGCGGGCGCGCATAAAGCGGCGCTCCAGCTTAAAGCCCGGGCGCCGGTCGATACCCAGGCGCATCAGGCGATCGGCGCCCCCCTTGCTGGCGGGCCACTCAAGAGGCCCCGGCAGCACGGTTTGTCCCGGCTTCAGGCGGGCGAAGGACACCCAGTAGTCCGCCACCCGGGCGGCGAAGGCCAGATCCTCGCCGGTAGCGTATTCCCGCGACGGCGCAATCGTACCGAGAGTATCGAACACATAGGGGATTTCATTACCGTGCCAGGCGCCCCAGGGATAGGTGGCGTGCTCTGCTTCGGCGACATAGTCAAACCAGTAACGCCAGCAGGGCTGATCCAGACGCCGCTGAGCCTGCATCGCCACAAAGCCCATAGTGGTAAAGGCCATATCGCGGCTGACCTGACGCCCCAGAGCTTCATCGCCGCGTACCCCCGGATAAAGCATGCGGATTAGCGCCAGCCCGAACCGGTGATCGCGACGCATACGCTGGATTTGCTGCGCCAGGTCAACGCCAAACACCCCCATCACGCTGGCTTCATCGCTGTTGCTGCCGATCATCAGCGGCATGGGGTGCTGGCGCCCGGCCATCAGGCTTTCCAGCATGGGCTGCGGTAATACCCTATCGCCGCAAATGGGCACCGGCCCCATTCCCAGCGGGCTGGCAAGCGGCCAAAAGGCATCGGCAGGCAGCGCGCGCAGCTGCGCGGCGGAACTCTTTTCCAGCCCCAGATGGCGGGCCACCGCTTCCCCCCGGGCCGTGGCTTCGCTGAACGGCTCATCGGCCAGGGTATAAGCGCTCTGGGCGATCGCTTTATGAAACAGCCCGGCGGACAGCGGCGATACCAGCAGCGACAGCACGCTGCGCCCGCCCGCCGACTCACCGAACAGCGTGATATTTTGCGGATCGCCACCGAATGCGGCGATGTTATCGCGCACCCACTCCAGGGCGGCTATCTGATCCAGCAGGCCGAAGTTGGCCAGCGGCCCCTCCGGGTCTTCCCCCGCAAGCGCCGGATGGGCGAAGAATCCCAGATGTCCGAGGCGGTAATTGACCGTGACCACCACCACACCGCGGCGGGCCAGGGCGCTTCCTTCATAGGGAGGCAGGCTACCCGCGCCGATAGTGTAGCCGCCACCGTGCAGCCAGACCATCACCGGCAGCGGCTGGTCGTACTGCGCCGGCGCCCAGATATTCAGATACAGGCAGTCTTCACAAAAGGTGCCGGGATCGCCGCCGCCCACCTCACGGCAGGCTTCGATACTCTGCCAGGCGGCGGGCGCAAACCTGTCTGCCTGACGTACGCCGTGCCAGGGAACCGGCGGGCGCGGCGCGCGCCAGCGCCCTTCTCCCACCGGCGGCGCGGCATAGGGAATGCCGCGCCACACGGAAATATCCTGTTCAATCTGACCAATAAGCTGCCCCTGACTCAGGGTGACCATAGGCGTGCCGGGCCTTTTCATACTGCTGTCCTTTAGAAAACACGCCCGTAAGAGTACCTTGTTCAGAGCAGACCGCAACGCCGTTTGCTGCGTTTTTCCAGTTCCTGATAGAGTGCAAACTCATTGAGCACCGAGGCTCCCAGCGCCATTTCAAAATCACTGCGGCTGGCGTTACCGTGGCTCAGCGTGCGGGTTTCCTCCCCCAGATTGGACTGGAAAATCCCGGCAGCGCTTACCGGCAGGAAATCCTCATAGGTGATGGGATGCGCCACCAGCCAGCCACAGTCGATCAAGGGTTCCGGATCGCAGCCGGGTTCAATGGCGGCACGATGCGCTTCACCGGCGGGAGTCAGGCGATAGCGGAAATAGCCCAGTCCCTGGCGGCGCACCTCCCGGGCATCATCCGGAAAGCGGCTGAACACCTCCTGTAAATGGAGCTGATGGGTCAGGTTATCGGTAGCGCTACCCGCTTCACGCAGCAGCGTATCGTACAGCGCCCGCCCTTTCGGCGTCAGCGCCATACCGCGCTGTTCGATTTCCCCGAAGCGCGCCGTATGGCTGCCCGGCTGCTGGTCGCTGAACAAAATCGGCTCTTCCAGCGCTTTAAAGCTGGTCTGGCGCAGCAGAATCGGCAACGCCCGGCGCGGCGGGCCCTCAATCACCATTTTAGGCGCGATACCGCGCTCAGGCATCTGGGCCTGTACCCGGTCGATATCCAGGGTTCTCGGCGTCAGATGGTTGATATGACAGCCGCGGAAGCAGACCACATCGGCAATCAGCCGGTGGGCCTGATGCAACGCGCCATAAGTGGCGGCGTCCACCGTGGCGTGGCGCTGCCAGCGGAAGGTTTCCAGCACCTCGCCGACAAACGCATCCGCTTCGGCTTCGCTGAATCCGCGCTGCTGCTCGTAACGCGACAATAGCGTAATACAACCGGGGGTAAAGATATGGCGCTGCGCCAGAATCGACTCTGCCTGGCGCCGCAGCCCTTCGTCGGGAATCAGCTCCAGCCGCAGCAGCGAGGTAAAGACCCGGAACGGATTACGGGAAAGCGAAGCCTCTTCAATGGGGCGAAAAGCGGTCGAGTGAACCGGCACCCCCGCTTGCGACAGGTCGTAATAGCCCACCGGAAACATCCCCATCACCTTAAAAATGCGACGCAGCGTTTCCAGTTCATGGGCCGTGCCAACGCGAATCGCCCCGTGGCGTTCCACATTCAGGCGTGACAGTTCATCGGCGTTCGCCAGTTGCTCATGCAGGCCAGGGTTTTTCTCCAGAACCCCTAAATTGACATCGGCTACCAGCTCCAGCAGCGTGCCGTACTGCGGCACCTCCTGCTGGTACATGGCCGACATCGCCTGGGAGAATTTCTCCCGGATCTCATCAGCCGTGACGTTGTTCACCATGCTTTCACCCCTCCAGTGGTTAATGGAGGAAAGAGTAGGAAAGCGCCGGGCAAATGGTGGAAAGAATTTACTTTTTGTGATCGCCTTTACATCGCGTTGCGCAAACGCGAACGTTCAGGATAGATAACTGCGGGTTATTAAAAAATCGCCATAATTTCACTGTTAATTAACAATTATTTTACGGACACTGACGGGCGGAGCATCACAAATGATAACAACAACACCTGTACTCAACTAACCGGAGCCCGCCATGAACGACGAAAAATGGTCCCCCCGTGAACTGGTGCACCGCGACTATCGCCACCACCCACCGGCATATACGCCGGGCTATAAGACCAGCGTGCTGCGTTCACCGCGCAATGCATTAATTTCGCTGCAAAATTCGCTTTCTGAGATCACCGGGCCGGTGTTCAGCACCCACGAGCCAGGCCCCAAAGATAACGATCTTATCCTTAACTATGCCAAACAGGGGCTACCCATCGGCGAACGCATTATCGTCCACGGTTTTGTGCGCGACGGATTCGGTCGACCGGTGAAAAACGCCCTGGTGGAGGTATGGCAGGCTAACGCCGGCGGTCGCTACCGCCACAAGAAGGATCAGTATCTGGCGCCTATCGATCCCAACTTCGGCGGCTGCGGACGGATGCTGACCGATGAAAACGGCTACTACGCCTTTCGCACCATCAAACCCGGCCCTTATCCGTGGCGCAACCAGGTCAGCGACTGGCGCCCGGCGCATATCCATTTTTCGCTGTCCGGCGACAGTTTCGGCCAGCGCCTGATTACTCAGATGTACTTTGAGGGCGATCCGCTGATTAAGCAGTGCCCCATCGTGCGTACTCTGGGCGATGACGACGCGGTACGTACCCTGATAGCCGAACTGGATATGTCGGCGGCGGTGCCGCTGGACTGTCTGGCCTATCGCTTCGATCTGGTTCTGCGCGGCCACCGGGCCACGCTGTTTGAAAACCGCACTCAGGGAGCCGCATTATGAAAACATATTTACCGGAAACCGCTTCCCAGACTGCGGGGCCCTACGTGCACATCGGCCTGGCGCCCCACGCCGCAGGTTTCGATATTTTCGAGAATAACTTCAGCCACATACTGACCAACAGCCACACCAAAGGGGAGCGCATCACCATTGAGGGCCGGGTGATCGATGGTTCAGGTACGCCGGTGCGCGACGTGCTGCTGGAGATCTGGCAGGCCAATGCCGCCGGGCGCTACAACCATCCGGCTGACCAGCAGCAGGACAAGGCGCTGGATCCCGACTTCCGCGGCTGGGGTCGCGCCTGTTCCGACTTCGACAGCGGCATCTGGCGTTTTGAGACCATCAAGCCAGGCCCGGTTATCGGCCGCGACGGACGCCTGATGGCGCCGCACGTTAATCTGTGGATCGTCGCCCGCGGTATTAATATCGGCCTGAACACCCGCATGTATTTCGACGACGAAGCCGCCGCCAACAGCCGGGATCCGGTGCTTAACCTGATTGAGTGGGAAGTGCGCCGCGCCACGCTTATCGGCAAGCGCCGGCAGCGCGGCGACGAAGTGGTTTATCAGTTCGATATTCGACTGCAGGGCGAAAATGAAACGGTCTTTTTCGATCTGTAAACCCGCCCGCGGGTTCCGCCGGCCTGGCGGAACCTTCCCCCCACCGCCACGATAATTTTTCCTCCGCCATCGACATAGCCCCGGACGAATGTTAATTTTATTTTGCTATCAGGTTATCAAAAATAAGCAAGTTACCTTGTCACAGCTAGCGTGCTGGATTTAACTTCGGGTTATGGAAAAAAATAGTCTCTTCAGCCAGCGGATTCGCTTGCGCCATCTGCATACATTCGTGGCCGTCGCCCAACAGGGAACGCTGGGGCGTGCGGCTGAAACTCTTAATCTTAGTCAACCGGCCCTTTCCAAAACGCTGAATGAACTGGAACAGCTTACCGGCGAACGGCTGTTTGAGCGTGGCCGGCTGGGCGCCCAGCTTACGCTGATGGGTGAACAATTCCTGATTCACGCGGTTCGGGTGCTGGATGCGCTAAATCACGCCGGACTTTCGCTGAGTCGTAAGCAGGGTCAGGCGTTGGATGTGGTGCGGATCGGCGCTTTACCCACTGCGGCGCTTGGCATTCTGCCTGGCGTGATCGGGCAGTTTCACAGCCAGCAGGCGGATGTCACCCTGCAGGTGGCGACCATGAACAACACCATGCTGCTGGCGGGGCTGAAGTCCGGCGAGCTGGATCTCGGCATTGGCCGGATGTCCGATCCGGAACTGATGACCGGCCTGAACTATGAGCTGCTGTTCCTGGAGTCGCTCAAGCTGGTGGTGCGCCCCGATCATCCTCTGCTACGTGACAATGTCACGCTTAGCCGGGTGATGGAGTGGCCGGTAGTGGTTTCGCCCAAAGGCACGGTGCCGCGCCAGAATGCAGAAGCGCTACTGGCCAGCGAAGGCTGCAAACTGCCCGCCTCCAGTATCGAAACGCTGTCGGCCTCGCTGTCGCGCCAGCTGACGGTAGACTACCAGTACGTCTGGTTTGTTCCCTCCGGCGCCGTGAAAGAGGATCTGCGCCAGGGCACGCTGACCGCCCTGCCGGTACCCACCCACGGCGCAGGCGAACCTATCGGTATTTTGACCAGGGTCGATAGTCCCCTGTCTCACGGCGCTCAGGCTCTGCTGACCTGTATTCGCAAAAGTATGCCGACCTAGCCCCCGGTTTATTGACAGCGCGCAACCCTCTGCTTAACTGAACGTATCCCCGATCCCGTTCCGTCGACGCAGAGAGGTTGTGCCGAGATGAGTTCACGTTCCATCAAGCCCCTACGCTTTAACCCTGCTTCCCCCACTTTCAGCGATAATCTCTATGCCATCTATGAGGGCATGCGCCGCAACCAGCCGCTCGTTCGACTGGGCAGAACCTGGATTCTGACCCGCTACAACGATGTGCTGAAGACGCTGAAAGATAAAAATCTGGCCAGCGACACCCTTCCACGCCAGCTGCATGCAAAATTCCGCGCCCGCGGCAGTGAGCTTGCCCCCCCACTGCGGAAGCTTATCTACGGTCTTGTGCTGTTCGAAGAGGGCCAGATGCATCGCCAGCATCGTCAGGCGCTGCTGGCGCTGTTCAGCGACAGCCCCTGGCAGGAGCTACAAAACCAGGTCGCCCGGGAAGCCAGCCAACTGGTGGAACAAGCGCTGAAGTCGCAGCAATTCGACGGTATTACCGATATTGCCGCACCGATGTGGGACAGACTTTTTACGCGCTGGCTGAATTTGCCCGCAGAGCTTCAGCGCATCGTCGCCGAAGAGAAGTATGCCATTCGTCTGTTGCTGGACCCCAGCGCCATTGACGAGCCAGGCATGGAGCGGCTATTGGCGGCAATGCGCCACCTGGATACGGCTTTTAGACAGCTGCTTACCGGCAGTTTTGGCCCTTACGATTCGCTGTTTTTGCAGGCATTAAGCAAGGGCTATCAGAACGATCAGGCGTTGCTGAGCGAGCGGTTCAGTATCGACGCCATTACGCTGCTGATTGGCGGTAGTGAAACCAGCGAGGCGCTGATTGGCAATCTGCTACTGACCCTGGCAAACCACCCTGAAGCGCGGGCTCAGGCATTACAGACGCCTACAGGAGTGCGCGATATTGTACTGGAAACCATGCGTTTTGAGTCCCCACTGCAAATGGCGCGGCGCGGCGTTACCTCTGCACTGGAGCTCTACGGGCGCGAACTGCGGCCCGGCGATAACCTGCTACTGTGTCTGGGCGCCGCTAATCGCGACGAGTCAATTTTCGAACAGGCGGATCGCTTTATTCCCGGCAGAAAAAACGCCCAGCGCCAGCTTGGATTCGGCGCCGGCGCGCATCTGTGCATTGGGCAGACCCTGGCGCGTTTGCAGGCGGAACAGGTCGTTCATGCCATACTCCACCGGCTCCCGGCTATATTCCTGGAGGGTCATGCCCGCTGGCAGCAGCACAGTCTGATTCTGCGTGGGCTGGCATCCCTTCCCTTAACCATTCACCCGGTGAATTCCAGTATTCAGCAAGTGAATTGATGGAGAAATAGCCAGGCATGAATTTTATGGACGCGACGATTAAACGTATTTCTGATCTATGCCACATTCCAGGAGTAATCGTTTGACACAAACATATGAATTTAGAAATCAGTCTGTTACTATTTTTTTCGCTCGAAACAAGATTTTTTCGACGTCTGGGCTACACTCAATATGCGTGTCTTACGTCCAATCAATACCCAACAAGGATGCTTTACTATGAAAAAAACAGCTTTAATCGCCGCCATTGTGGCGTCTGCATTCTCCTTTAGCGCCTTTGCAGCCACTCAGGTTTCCAAACAGGAAATCGATCAGTTTAAGTTAGTGAAGGTCGGTGATATCAATGTTTCCCAGTCTGGTGGCGCAATCTCTTCACCGAGCGATCTGCATGATGCGCTGTCCGCCAAAGCCGACGAGAAAGGCGGCAAGTACTACCATATCGTTGCCGCTCGCGAACACGGCCCGAACTTTGAAGCGGTTGCTGAAGTCTACAAAGACGCCGATAAGTAAGTTCGCAATACATTTGAAAACCACGCCAGACGGCGTGGTTTTTTTATGGGCAAAAGGAGCGCAATGAATATTTCAACGCCGCGTTTCATACTGCAGCCTATATCCGAAAACGACTGGCCGTTTTTTCTGGCGTTACGCCAGGATAAAACGCTAATGCGTTATATGTCCGATACGGCACAGCCAGCCGAAATACGGGCGCTGTTTAAGCAGCGTCTTAAGGCGTGGCAAGAGGAAACCTTTACCCCCGTCACCTGGATTATCCGCGATCCTCGCTGTCCTGAGCAGCCACTGGGGGAAACCGGCATCGCTCGCCAGGCAACTGAGCAGCGGCGCGGTGAAGTCGGCTATACCATTTGCGCGGCGGCCCAGGGAAAAGGCGCGGCCAGCGAAGCGCTGGACGCACTGTGCCGGTACGCTTTCGATAGCGGGGGTTTTCAGTGCCTGGAGGCCCGGGTTCTGGGTGATAATCTCGGATCGGTTCGGGTTCTGGAAAAGTGCGCTTTCCAGCTACAGCAAGTTATTGAAAACGGCTACCTGCTTCACGGCCAGTATCACGCTGACCATCTTTACCGGCTGGAGAAGAGGTAATCGATCGTTTGCTGCCTGTACGGCAGTGAACTGCTTCAGGTGTTGGCCGTGGCGGTAGTGGTCTTTCTAAGCTGCCTGTACGGCAGTGAACCCCATACAGCCGCGCGGTGTCTCTCTACATGTTTTCTAAGCTGCCTGTACGGCAGTGAACGGGAACCTTGTGGCCTATCGGCTTGCCTTCCATTTCTAAGCTGCCTGTACGGCAGTGAACCCTTATCTTCTTCCCTAATAATTTTAGTCAAATTTCTAAGCTGCCTGTACGGCAGTGAACTGTTATTCAGGCTCAATTTTCTGTGGATTATGTTTCTAAGCTGCCTGTACGGCAGTGAACCGTTACCCATTGCAGGGAGTCACGGCTGATATTTTCTAAGCTGCCTGTACGGCAGTGAACGAAAACCCATTAAAACCATAGAATTTAAATATTTTCTAAGCTGCCTGTACGGCAGTGAACGAGGTGCTGTACGCGAAAAGCGGTATGACAACTTTCTAAGCTGCCTGTACGGCAGTGAACGAGATGTGCGACCCGAATTTTGCGATGGTGGATTTCTAAGCTGCCTGTACGGCAGTGAACTCTTCCAACTTGCGATGACAGCCAACGCAGTGTTTCTAAGCTGCCTGTACGGCAGTGAACCAGAAGCTAAAAGACCTGAAAGCACAACGGGATTTCTAAGCTGCCTGTACGGCAGTGAACCACTACTGACGTTCCCAAGGGGTCATTCCATATTTCTAAGCTGCCTGTACGGCAGTGAACATTCAGGCCACTCATGAAGCTGTCATGTGTCTTTTCTAAGCTGCCTGTACGGCAGTGAACAGAAGCAAAATAGCAGTAACCCGGCGTTTTATAAATAAAAACGTTTAATTTCCGGCAAAAACCCTTTTTTCTCCGCTCTCCTCTACGCTATTTAAAATCAATGAGTTAGATTTGACGCTAAAAAAAGGGTGTCGATAAAAAATCGCCGGGACCAGGCCCGGCATCGGCAACAGTCTGGCGTTTCAGAACCAGGGAACGGTAGCCTGAGCGCTTAACCCATAGCTGCTAAAACGCCCGGCGACCGGGGCCGGCAATATATCGCCGTGGCGGATAAACAAGCGGAACGATTGTCCGCCGGACAGGCTTTTCAGATTAAGGTACGGCAGCGTCGTCTGCTGAACCGGCCTGGTTTGCAGTCGCGCTTCAGCCTGCTCTTCGGTGAGCCAGCCTTTACGAACTGAACGACGCAGCAGGCGTTCCGGGCTGCTTTTTACCTGCACGCGACTAACCACCCGCCAGTGGCTATTGGCCGGAACCGGGGTCACGGGCGAGTAGCGACAGTAGTCGCTCAACCCGGCGCGCCAGCGCCCTGCTTCCAGTTCATCCAGGGCGCCACGGCTCCCGTGCAGCCGCAGCACCGCCCCAGGGGTCTGACCATGTTCCGGAAAGCTTACGCCGATATCCCCCTGCCCGCGCGCGCCCAGCGCCCGGTGCAGTTTGGCGAAAAGCGCCGCCATCAGCAGAGATTCGCTGAATTCAGGATCGGGAAGAACCCGGATCTCCAGATAGTGATCCATCGTCACTCCTTACTCGCTCTTTTCGCCGAAGACGCCGCCGCGAATCAGCACCGCCATCACGTAATGCTGCTGTTCCACTTCCGGCTTCTGCCCTTTCACCACCCAGTTATCCAGCAGGGTATAAAAGTCCATTTTTTCTTTTGGCTGACGGCAGGCTATTCCGCGGCTGGTTACTGAACCATAAGGCTCAACGGCGATAGCGCCATACTCGTCGGCCAGCGGGTGCCAGGTATCGATGGTACGCAGCGCGTTGCCAATTTTCTGGGAGTGCAGCGCCGCTACGTCGTCCACCTGATAGAGAACCTTGCTTTTAGCGCTGTTACTGTCCAGCACCAGTTCCTGAGAAGGGAAAACTTCCTGTCCCTGGCCCAGACGAACAAAAGCCTCTACGTTAAGCAGAACAAAAGTCTCTCCTTTCAGCCCGTTGGCGACTTCTGCTGCCAGTTCCTGTACGGCGCCGTCGCGCTGTTCAAAATCACGCAGGGAATAATCATGGGCGTTAAACTCCCAGACTTTACTGCCCTTAACAATCACCCGAATATGCCCGGCCCCGACCCGGTTACGCCATAAAAAGCGCCCGTTAGCGAGGTTGACAGCATAGCGCAGAGCCAGCTCGTCGAAGCCGTGCTCGGCAATATAGCCTTCAATAACCTGCTGTAACGCGTCCTGGTACTGCCTGTCGTTGCACACCGCAGGAGTCGCAAGATTACCGAGCACGCGCAAAGAGAAGCTCATCTTTAGCGTGTCGGTATCCGCAGGCAGCGCGGCGACATCCACACGTTGCAGGTTTGCTTTCTGAATTTCGGCATCAAGCTTTGCCGGATCGCTGACCAGCGCGTTCTTCAGACGGTTTGAAATCGTGCCGCGCACCGCTTTTTCCTGAATGCGTACTGGCTTCCAGCTTTCCCCCTGCCAGTTTCCGGCGAACAGCATCGCGTCTGAGTTTGCCAGCTTACGTTCAAAAGCCAGTACTGATGCCGTTTTGATCACAGATGATTTAGCCATTTTTCCGTCCCTTAAAATGTATCGTAATAGTGAGATTCTTCTTCCTGCTCGTCGTCAGGCAGCGCCTGCCCGCAGCAGTAATAACCGGTTTTGGTCGTGTGGTAGCGCCAGAACAGCTCGTGCGCATCCTTAATGCGATGTACCCCAGCCCATTCCCCTACGCCATAAACCGCCTCAGCAAAACAAAAAGGCGTTTCGCCGTCGCGAGCGTGGGCGACGGTGCCTGGCTCATAAAGCTCAGAAATGCGCTGCCAGCCGGTCATCAGCGGTACCAGATAGCCGGGGAAAGGTTTCGCCTGATAGCTCCAGGAGACGGCTCCCTCGGGCTGCTCCGCGCTTTCAGCCGCCATTTTTAGCGCGGCGAAATCAAGCCAGGCGTCTATCATCTCGGCATCGGGATTCGTTTGCCGGAGGCTCTGATAGTGCTCCGTAAGCCAGGCCGAACGGTCACGCAGCACAAAGCCAGGCATCAGCCCGTAAAGCATCGATTTAAGATTGTTTATGCTGCCAATCTGCACCTTGCGCAGTCCGATAATCGTGCCCCCCGCCAGCTTTTGCGTCTGGCACAGCGTTTGCAGATGCTCCGCTAACGCCCGCAGACCAACGTCGCCGTTAGGGATCTCGCCGTGGCATTCCAGCACCAGCGAAACGGTAAAGTGCATACGCCCTTCTTCATTGAAGGAAGCGGTTTTGCCTTCGCGGGTCAGCGGATTACGCGTCAGCGCGAACTGATAATCACGCCCGGAGGAATAAGCATGCAACTGGTGACGGTGACAAATCACACCGCAGCCTTCCAGCGTTAATCCGTGGCTGATTTTTAGTTTGCGGGAAAGCGCGTGCGTGTAGCCTAAAAAATGGGTGATCGCTGGAAATCCCCAGGTTAGCCCCGCCACGGCGTTGGCGTTTTCGACCGCCAGCCACGGCAAAATAATCACGTTACTCATGGCGATACCTCCTGATGGCCTGCTCCATTTCGCGCAGCCGACGGCTAAACAGCGGCTTCGTCTGCCACTGCGTTTTTTCCGTTTTGCCCACGCTCAGTTCGGCCCGACGCAGATGCGCGTTCAGCCACAGGGCAAAATCTTCCGCGACTGAATCCTGCCAGTCGTCTTTATCGCGCTGCTGGTAAAAGGCATCGTCTGTTTTTGCCCGCCAGGGATCGAGCCAGAGCCGCTGGTGAGGCTTCAGCGTGCATTTTTCATCCTGCGTCCAGCCCGCCCACTCCAGGCGCTGGATGTCTGCCGCAATGCTGAACAATATGTCGATGATTTCGTCGATATAGCGATCGCGGGCGCGGCGGATCTGGTAGTTTTTATCGTCACCCGTTTTGATAAGCAGGTCGGTAAGCCGACTGCGAATGGGCCGGGTGCTGCGCTCAAACGGCCCCTGGCCGAACAGCGTTTTCATACCCAGTGGCGGCTTGATCTGCGTTTCCCACTGCGGGGCCGCAGCGGATAACAGCCAGACTCGCCCGCCCCGCCCGCTATTAAGCGCCGAAATATTCTGTGGTTTGGTGCCGCCAAAGTTCATTACGGCGGTGTTGGGGAAAAGAACCAGCGCCTGCGCGTGCCAGCGCTTTTCGCGGCGGGCTTTCCAGAGTTCCTTCGCCTCTTCACCAAAACGTATCGCGACCAGACGCTGATGCAGCGCCTGAGCAAGCGAGGAGG
Organism: Rosenbergiella sp. YN46; assembly: GCF_036620675.1. NCBI lineage: Bacteria > Pseudomonadati > Pseudomonadota > Gammaproteobacteria > Enterobacterales > Erwiniaceae > Rosenbergiella > Rosenbergiella sp. YN46. The sequence goes on along the minus strand of NZ_JAZHEE010000005.1, from coordinate 12,914 downwards.
AGAATAACGGGCTGATAAGGTGATAATCTTCGCCCACCGGAAAATAGAGTTGTTTGGCGAGCTTATGGGAGGCAGGCTGTTTCGTGGTTAAGGTTCGGGAAAAACCTTCCAGCCACTGCGCCAGCTGCGTATCGTTTTCAGCCAGTTTCGCCAGCGGTGAACTATCGCCCCTCTGTAAACAGGCGAGCAACGAATCCCCCTCGACCTCCGTTTGCAGCAGCTTTGCGACATCCAGCGCGGCCGCATTTCCCACCGCATCCGCCGTCGCTTTGCTCAGGGTCGCGGTAGAAAGATAGCCGTCGTTTTCCGTAGTCCGGGTAAAGATGCTGCTGCTTTTCGAATCACCGTGGGTGAACTTCGCCGCATGGGTCACCAGGCTAATTTGCCCGGCTCGATTAGCTGCATCCGTTAACCAGGCTCGGGGCTCATAGCGTAACTCCAGCTCCCTGCGCTTCTGTAGCAGCTCGCCATCCAGCTGAGTACGTTCACTTTCCCCTGCCGCGGCTAAGCGCTTAGCCGCGTCTTTATCGAAGGCGTCGAGCTTCGCCTGCCTGCGCCCCGCAATGTATTCGACGATAAAATTCGTCAGTCCTGTTTGTGACATTTTTACTCCTTAAAGATCCCTGAACACGCCCAGCACCGGGTGCCAGAGCCAGCCTTCGCCTTCTTCATCCTTTCTTAAATTAATTTCCCCATACCGCTCGCTAATCAGGCCCGGCTCTTTGTCCTGCGCTTCCGCCAGCGCCAGCAGCACCTGCGCGTAATCCGTGTTTAGCCATGCTTTAACCCCAGGCGCCATTTCGAGCGGAACAGGCTCTGAAAACAGCTCCGAGGCCTTCCAGCCCGCCGTACTTTCATCGCGAAACATAAATTTTGGCTCGTCGAACTCATCCTCCATGCGAACGAAAAACTGGCTTTCCGCCTGCGACAGGCGAAACGGCGTGCGCCTTTGCAGTTCGCCGCTCCAGTTAACCGGCAGCCGCCACCAGTGTGCGGCCACTGGATATTGTTCGCTCCGGCCCATCAGCTCTTCGCGTAAACGCACGTGCTCCAGAACGGCCAGATTTTGAAACGGCACGCCGGGGGTAAATTTGTCTTTCACGTCCAGAATGCGCGGTACGGCATTAATAAAGCGGTACTGCTCCACGGCCAGCAGTTCGTTCAGATCGTGGCTGACCAGCTGGAATCGTCTGGTTTCAAAACCGGGATTGCAGTAGGCGGGCGTTTTTCGCTGCATGGCGCGAATATTTTTACTGAGGATCAGCATATTAGCCTGCTGCGGCGCCCGCTGGCGATGGCGCTGAATACGCCCGGCGAACTGAATAAGGGATCGCATGGAGCTGGGTTCAATCATCCCCCAGTCCGCATCCCAGTCGCGGCCCACTTCTACAACCGAGGTTGCCAGCACCACAAACAGATGATGCCGGGCGGGATGATGATTGAGCGCTTCGGCAATCTCAGGCTGCTGCCACAGCGCCTGCCCGTTATGCCGGGCGAAGGCCGCGTCAAGCCGCTTTTCGATATGCGAACGCACCGCCAGAGGGTGCTGCCCGTGATAAACGCAGTAGTGAAGGCAGTAGCCCGCCGGAGAAGGGATCTGCATTAGCGCCTGAGCCGTAGCCACCAGAGGGTTGATATTGGCCATTCTCACCAGCCCAAGCGAAACGGTTTTGCCGCTGTCATGCTGCTGATGATGAGCCGAATGCAGCCGTAGCATTTCCCGGTGCAGGGCTTCGGCCACGGCCCCAGTCACGTCATCGGCACGGGTTGATACAGGTGCGACGTTCACCAGATCCGCCTGACGCAGAACGTGTTTCAGCGGCAGCCGTTTTGCTCGCCGCCCGGCAAACTCACAGTGAGCGCGATAAAAATCACCGGGAGCGGCGAATGACTGACTGCACGATTCATCTTCATCAAACCAGGCGCAGCACACGTTAAGCGCCAGCCCCGGTTCGCCGCAGGCTTGCTGATAAGCCTTGCGCCCCGTGCAATAGGCGGAAAACAGCGCCTGAACCAGCGCGGGGGGCAGCGTGGCGGATGAGAGCAGCACGCGTCCGCCGAGCATTCCCGCCCAGTTAACCAGCCGACATAGCGCATGCTGATCGGCAATATCGAAATCGTCCGGCTCGTCCAGCACCAGATCGCTGGTCAACAGGCGCAGCATCGGGGCAATTTGCCTGCCGCCGCGCACGCCTTCGGTGGCGGGCATGAGGTGATCGACGGTGGCGACCAGCACCGGGGCGTTGACCAGCTTGCTGAGCTTACTGTCGCGGTCAAACATCTGGCGAAGCGGCCCCTGGCTGACCACACCGTCATAGTGCACATACTGATGCCGCTCAAAAAGGGCTTCCGCCGAGGTGCTGCCCTGGTCGGCATCCGGGGCGGTATGCAGTTCCCTTACCGCCGGGGAACCTGTCAGGACGGCCAGGTCGTCCTCTCCCAGCCCGAGTCGGCTGCGGAGCGCGTCGCCCGTCTGCAGGGTCAGCGTGCGTAAACCAAGCGCCACGCTAAATCGACAGCCCTCTTCCTGCTGCGATAGCGCGTACATAATGCGGGCATTGGCAAAGGTTTTGCCACAGCCTGTTGAAGCCATATTGATCCCAAAAAAGCCCTGCTGACGGGAAGCGTCACGCAGGCCTTCCGCCACGTCCCAGGCGCGATTTTGCCAGCGGAAGCGTTCGTCCTTCGCCCGCTCCCTGAACCCCTTATGCCGGGTGATAGCCGGTAGATGTCGGCGTAATGCAGACAGCGATCGACCGAACAGCAAAGCATGATGCGCCACACCTGCGTTATGCTCATCCAGCTTTTGCTTCAGTTTGCCGGTCTGGCGATCGGTGTTCGCCCATGCCTGAAAATTTTCATCCTGCCAGGCCAAAACGGGCGGCAGCGAGGAGTAATAATGGTCCGCCAGCATCAATGACAGGCGGGCAAGGTGCACCGTAAAGCTTTGCGCCAGACTGCCAAATTCGTGAAGCGACACGGCGTGAGCGGCGCGCTTAGCCAACTGCCGGGCTTTCTTCTGCCAGGTGCGGCTGCGCAGCGGCGTACCCGCTTCAAAACGCCAGACCTGCTGGAAGTCCTTCTCGTTCCAGTCCTGATTCACATGATTCCGCGCGTTCCAGTCGGCGTTAAGCTGCCCGGTCAGCCAGTTCCCATCGGGCCGCAGGGCTGGCGTTGCCTTGTCACCGAGATACTGCGGCAGACGGTGGTGCGATAAAATCAGCCAGGCCACGGCCTGGGCCAGCGGCGGCAAACCGGTAAACGGGCTATCGTGGCTATCCTGATTATCTTTACGCAGCCGCTCCAACAGAGCGGCTTCTTCTTTAACGCTCACCTCACCCAGCTGCGACAGCCATTGTTTATCGGTTTTCTCCCCGACAAAGGCCTGAAACAGGCGGACAGAGATCCATTCATGGCGAAACGGCTGAAAGGACTTTTTGCCTTTGCCGCGCAGCCCGGACTGAAACAGCGCACCGGCTTTGCCAAAATCATGAAACAGCCCGGCGATGCCCGCGAGTAACGCGATACTTTCCGCGCTGCGCCACTGCGATTCATGCCGGGCGCGCAAAATATCGCGCGAGGTACGGTGGGTTGGCACCGCGCCGGTAGCGCTGAATTGCCGGGCATTGCCGACTATCCACAGCAGCTCGGTTTGCCCACTTTTTTTAATCCAGTGGCAGGCCACCGCCGTATTACGACGAGCCGTTTTACGCAGCAGGCGGCGAAGGGTTTCAAGACCTTCCTGCGTCATCGCCGTTTGCCAGGCCGCGCTGCCGGTGCGTTCAGCAAACTGATCCAGAATCTGGCAGCTTTGCTCCCGGGCTTTTTTGCTGCACTGAGAGATAAGCAAAATATTCATGCCTGCCGCATCCCGAATTTGGCGGAGGTTTCCTGCAATGAGGTGATTAATAAATCGAGCGCCCCGGAGCGTTGAAAGCCGGTAATACAGCGCTGGCGAAAAGTCTGTTCATCCTCGCCCGCCATCGCGGCAATAAAGGCCTGCGGCAAGATTAGCGCGTCTTTAATCAGATCCGCGAGATCGAAAACCAGCCCGCCGCGCCGCGTTTTGCCGTGCAGCACGGCCAGCCCCTGCGGGATCCCCGTTACCCACGTCGCCACGGCCGCCAGGCCATAAGCCAGATAGTTACCATGATCGAGAAAGCGATTGGCCGTATCCAGTCCCCCTCCGCGTTTGGCGCGGGTAAAATCACCGTACTGCACGGCCTGGCTGGCAAGTTTATAGAGCGTTTTAGTCAGCAGGGCTTCCTGAAGCATCAGCTCGTTCTGGGATGAAGCGGCGGCAATACCTTCACGAAAGCGGGAAAGCGTTTCGACCAGCCGCGTCGATGCGATCTGGAAACGATTTTCACGCTGCATCGTGGAACCGAGCCAGTAGCGCTCTATTTGCGTAAGGCGGATAAGCTGAAAGTGTTGCGCTGCGGCAAGTCGTTGCTCATCATCGAACCAGAATGACACCCAGTTCTGAAGATATTCGGTAGGACGATATTCGCTCTGCGGCGTGAGCCAGGAGACATCAACATCCACTTCATTTCCGGCATACAAAGGCGTACCTCCGCCGCCGCAGAAGCCAACCAGCACACCCGCGCGCGCAAATTCACGCATTGCCGCCTGGGTCACCGAAGTTCCGCTACCCAGCATCACCACGGTGGTATTCGCAATGGGGATATTCCAGTACAGCGACTCTTTGCCCTCGTCGGTGACATATTCCACCCGTCCGCCATTAACCAGTACCCTGCAATATTGCAGATAATAAATATTTGCACGTTTTGAATGAAGAATGGTTTTAAGGTCTGAAGGCATTAACATTTCATAACTTCCCTGTGTCAGGATTTCCATATCAGGGCTATAAATAGCATCATTCCGTCTGAATTAATGAGAAATACATCTGATTCCTTATCTGTAACATAGCGGAGAAAAATCAAAAACCACTGATTCACATCAATATCTTATTACAAAACATTGTTTTATTTTCTACAGTGGCCGACCGGAACGGCTGTGAACAGGGTATGGCATCTTCGCCCATAGCGGCCAGCGAGCGGAACTCCCCCATATTTACCATTAGCAATCTGGCCTGGGAAAATATTATTCGGCGCCACCGTCCCGTTAAGATTCATTTGCAGTTTTGATGACGGCCAGGACGCCTGCACGGTCTTTAATCAGAAAACATCCGCATGCAACACAAACCCGGCGCGTTTTTCAGCGATTTTACTGACATATTCTTCCCGCCAATCTAATCTCATTAGCGCTATATGCAGGACAAACGAGGCAAGCTGGCTGGCTACGGTAAACTACGGGCTCCTGACCTACCAGGCTGCCTGTGCGGCAGTTCACCGCTAATAGCTTCATCCAGAAGGCGGCTTTTATTTCTAAGCTGCCTGTACGGCAGTGCACCTGCACGCCGCGCTCACAAATACCCCCGCGCTTTTCTAAGCTGCCTGTACGGCAGTGCACATCGAGAAGGTGGGCGGATTCGATCCGGTTTATTTTCTAAGCTGCCTGTACGGCAGTGCACCGGCGCGGCTCTGCTCTCAGGGGGTAGCAGCATTTCTAAGCTGCCTGTACGGCAGTGCACTACGAAATAGGCTCTGTTCGTGACATCTGCCGATTTCTAAGCTGCCTGTACGGCAGTGCACATCACAATCCCTGAGTTACTCGAATCATCGCGTTTCTAAGCTGCCTGTACGGCAGTGCACAAGAGAAAGATTACAAGCTGCCAGACGGCAACTTTCTAAGCTGCCTGTACGGCAGTGCACCCCAGATAACTGGGATCGTTTTACCGCGGTACTTTCTAAGCTGCCTGTACGGCAGTGCACCTGAAGCTGAGATTTGTCACTGACGAATTTCATTTCTAAGCTGCCTGTACGGCAGTGCACAACAACTGGAACGGCCAGAACGACACGCTTCCGTTTCTAAGCTGCCTGTACGGCAGTGCACCTTTGCAAAGCACCCGGCATTTCGCCGGGTGGTTTCTAAGCTGCCTGTACGGCAGTGCACAATGATGCCATCGACAGAGAGCAGCTCCGCGCTTTCTAAGCTGCCTGTACGGCAGTGCACCCGAAATTCCAGCACGTGCAGATTTTCGGTATTTTCTAAGCTGCCTGTACGGCAGTGCACCCGGAGACCCCATCCCAGCGAACATAGCCACTTTTCTAAGCTGCCTGTACGGCAGTGCACCGTTTGGATGCTGAGGTGTATAGCAGGGTGCATTTCTAAGCTGCCTGTACGGCAGTGCACAGTAATCCGCGGCGAACTCTGTGCAATCTACCTTTCTAAGCTGCCTGTACGGCAGTGCACCCTTAATATGCACATTCCATGCTGCACTTGTTTTTCTAAGCTGCCTGTACGGCAGTGCACTGCGTTGGATTGGTTTGTAAAACATAGTGATATTTCTAAGCTGCCTGTACGGCAGTGCACTAGTCAAAACTGTCCATGAACCCTCCTGGACTTTTCTAAGCTGCCTGTACGGCAGTGCACCAGAAATACCCAGCAGGCAGAAAGCCGTTATTTTTCTAAGCTGCCTGTACGGCAGTGCACCAGGTTGGCACCGCGCAGGTTGGCACCGCACATTTCTAAGCTGCCTGTACGGCAGTGCACCCCTCTCCTGACGATCTGAACCGACTGAAAGATTTCTAAGCTGCCTGTACGGCAGTGCACAAAACTGCGCTTAATACCTTCAGTATTTCCAATTTCTAAGCTGCCTGTACGGCAGTGCACGTTAGCACCTGTTCCGGTGTCGGGGCTCTTTTTTTCTAAGCTGCCTGTACGGCAGTGCACCAAAGGGGATGTCGTCGTCGAAGTCCATTGGCTTTCTAAGCTGCCTGTACGGCAGTGCACTGAAGCAAAATAGCACTACCCCTCTGTTATGAAAAGGGAAATCCGTGATTTACGCTATCAGCCCCTTTTTTCCGATGCCGCTTAACGATAATGTAAAATCAATAAGTTAGTGATGGTATTAAAAAAAGGGTTTTACTGGCAGTAACCAAAATCGCTTAGCGCCAGATTGCATCCGTCCCGGCATGATCTTCGTTACCCGTTAAGATTTAATAATCCTATGATTATTAAATCCTTCATGGCCTGGCGCCGCGGAACAAGCGCTAATACCACCAAAACCCTTTTAAAAAGCGCCGTTATCAGGTAGGGTAACGCCAGTTGTTACTTCAGCGGAATTTCATGTTAGCTGCCACTCTTAAACTTACCCTTTCCGAACGCGCCTCACTTATGGTGGTGCCCGATCTCCAGGCACTGATTCCCCCTTCCGATATCAGCATTTTTATTAATCATCTTGCCGCGGAACGCAGCACGACGGTGGAGTGTTCACGCAGTAAAGAGGTCTGTTCCCTGCTGGCGGCGGCGTTGATGACCTGGCTGCGGCTGTGCGCGGCTAACGGGCTGAAGTTATGGAATAACGGGGCTGCGATGAACGTTGAAGCGCTGGATATCCAGCGCCTTTATGGTCTGCTGATGACGGAAGACACCCACCTGGTGATGGATTTCAGCCAGTCACTAAGGTGAACGTAACCTTCCCCGGCGCTGCCCGTTTCCAGAAAATGGGTTAACCGCCGTAGCTCCCGTTTCACGCTAATCCGCGATGAACCTTTTTATGCCCGGCGCCGAACCGCGGCCAGCGCCGCGATATCATCAGGCGTGGTTCGGCAACATCCACCGATCAGGCGCGCTCCGTCCCCCAGCCAGGCGGGCAGATGATCCACCAGCCGGTGAGCGACTTCGCCGCCATGTGACCAGCGCTTGCTGGCGGCGTCATAGGTTTCGCCGGAATTGGGATAGACCACCAGCGGTAGCGCAGTCAGCGAAGAGAGATGGCGCAGCGCGGCGTCGGTGGATTCCAGCGCCACGCAGTTAATTCCCAGCGCCAGCGCCTGCGGAAACGCGTTCAGATGCGCCACCACCTGGCTAAGCGGCGTGCCGTCGCTCAGGTGTTCAGCATCGCACAGCGTAAAGGTGAACCAGGCGCCGGTATGAGGAAACGCCTGCCCCAGCAGCGCGGTCAGCGCCTGAAGTTCGCTGAATGAGGGCAGCGTTTCGCAGGCCAGCAGGTCGACGCCCCCTTCCACCAGCGCCGCGATACGCGGCCGGTGAAAATCAGTGAACTGCGCCGCGCTGCGCTGATAGTCGCCGCGATATTCAGAGCCATCCGCCAGAAAGGCGCCGTAAGGCCCCACCGATCCCGCCACCAGCAGCGGCCCGTCTTGCGGTTTTTCCTTCAGATAGTCGGCCCGCGCCTGGCGGGCCAGCGCAACGCTTTCGATAATCAGTTCCCGGGCCTGAGCGGCGTCTATACCCCGGGTGGCAAACCCCGCCTCGCTGGCCTGGTAGCTGGCGCTAATCGCGCACTGAGCGCCAGCGCGAAAATAGTCGAGATGAACCTGATAAATCAGCTCAGGCTGTTCCAGCAGTACCTTTGCTGACCACAGGCTGTCCGTCAGATCGCAGCCGCGGGCCTCCAGTTCGGTGGCCAGCGCGCCATCCAGCACCAGAAAGGGATCGCGCGCCAGAATGGGCGCTAACGGATTATTCAGCGGCATGAGTCACCTCCTGTTGTCGACGGTTCGAAAGTTTTCGGGTCAAATAATACGCGCCGTAACACAGCGCCACAAAGGGCAGCCCGCACCACAGGGCAATGCGCTGTTCCGGATCGAACGCCAGCCCGACGCAGGCCACCAGGCAGAGCGCAAACCCCAGCACCGGCGTAAGGGGAAACCAGGGCGCACGATAGTGCAACTGCGCCAGAGTGCCGCCGCTGCGCAGATGGTGGCGACGGAACTGATAGTGCGAGGCGCAAATCGCCAGCCAGACCGCCACCACCGCAAAACCGGAGATGGCCGACAGCGCCACAAAGACGGTATCCGGCGCCACGATGCTGGTCAACAGCGCCAGTACCCCACCCAGCATACTGACGGAAAGCGCGGTCAACGGAATGCCGCGTCGGGTCAGGCGCGCGAAGCAGCGCGGCAGGGTGCGCTCATTAGAAAGCGACCACAGCATGCGTGCGGAAGCGTACAGTCCGGAATTAGCGGCGGAGAGAATCGCCGTCAGTATCACAAAGTTAATGATATCCGCAGCCCAGGGAATGCCGATTTTTTCAAATACCAGGACGAACGGGCTCTTCACCACTCCGGCCTGATCCATCGGGATCAGCGCTGCCAGCACCAGCACAGTGCCGATAAAAAACAGAATCAGCCGGGCAATGGTGGTGCGAATGGCAATGGGCAACACCCTGTGAGGATCGGCGGTCTCCCCGGCGGCTATCCCGATAAGCTCAGTGCCGGAAAAGGCGAAGTTCACCGCCACCATGGTCATCATGATGGGCAGCACGCCGTGAGGCAGCAGACCGCCTTCGGTCAGGTGGCTGAAAAACGGCGCCGGGGTACCGTCGCGCAGCGGAATAATGCCGAACATCGCGGCGCCCCCCAGAATAATAAAGGCCAGAATGGTGATCACCTTTATCAGCGAAAACCAGAACTCTCCTTCAGCGAAAATGCGGGCCGAAAAGACATTCATGGCAAAGATGGCGACACAGAAAGCAAGGCACCAGACCCATACCGGCACCGAAGGAAACCAGTACTGCATACAGAACCCGGCGGCGGTAAAACTGGAGCCCAGCGCCACGGTCCAGGTCAGCCAGTAGAGCCAGGCCACGGTGTAGCCGGTGGCCGGGCTCAGGTAGCGGGCGGCGTAAACGTGAAAGGCGCCGGTTTCCGGCATGGCGACCGACAGTTCTCCCAGGCACTGCATCACCAGCCACACCACCAGCGCGCCAATCAGATAGGCCAGCAGCGTCCCCGCCGCCCCGGTGGTGGAAATAATATAACCGGTATTAAAAAACAGCCCGGTGCCGATCACCCCGCCCAGCGACAGCATCACCAGGTGGCGTGTCTTCATGATTCGGCGAAAAACGCCTTGATTTGAGTTATCCTGCATACTGCCTTCTTTACGTATAGACGTCTAAACATCTGACATAAGAGAAGCGTTATACTCGCCGCAATCACGAAATGCAATGGCTTTATGTAGCGCAAGGCAATGGTAACGTAATGAAACTAAAGATGAATAAGGCCGGTGACGGGCATCACCGGCCAGAAAGGAACGGGCTTATTCGTCGCCGAAGTGGATGACGGTACGAATCGATTTACCTTCGTGCATCAGGTCAAACGCCTCGTTAATCTTTGAGAGCGGCAGGCGGTGAGTAATAAAGGGATCGAGGCGGATTTTTCCCGCCATGGCCTCTTCCACCATGCCCGGCAACTGAGTGCGCCCCTTTACGCCGCCAAAGGCAGAGCCGCGCCATACGCGCCCGGTAACCAGCTGGAACGGACGGGTACGGATCTCCTGCCCGGCGCCAGCCACGCCGATGATCACGCTTTCGCCCCAGCCTTTATGGCAGCATTCCAGCGCCGCGCGCATCACGTCCACGTTGCCGATACATTCGAAGCTGAAATCAACGCCGCCGTCGGTCATTTCGACAATCACCTCCTGGATCGGGCGATCGTGATCCTTCGGGTTCACCACGTCGGTGGCGCCCATCTCCTGCGCCAGTTTGAACTTCTCGGGGTTGGTGTCGATGGCAATAATCCGCCCGGCTTTCGCCTGTACCGCCCCCTGGATTGCCGCAAGCCCAATACCGCCCAGACCGAAAATGGCTACGCTATCGCCCTCTTTCACCTTCGCGGTATTGTGAACCGCGCCGATGCCGGTGGTGACGCCGCAGCCCAGCAGGCAGACCTTATCCAGCGGCGCCTGCGGGTTGACCTTAGCCAGTGAAATTTCGGCTACCACGGTGTATTCGCTAAAGGTGCTGGTGCCCATGTAGTGATAGATGGGTTCGCCGTTGTAGGAAAAACGGGTGGTGCCGTCCGGCATCAGCCCTTTGCCCTGGGTGGCGCGTACCGCCTGGCAAAGGTTGGTTTTCCCCGACTTACAGAATTTACACTCGCCGCACTCCGCGGTGTAGAGCGGAATAACGTGATCGCCCGGCTTCACGCTGGTAACGCCCTCGCCCACTTCCACCACAATACCGCCGCCTTCGTGGCCCAGTACCGCCGGGAAAACGCCTTCGGGATCGTCACCGGAAAGAGTGAACGCATCGGTATGGCACACGCCGGTATGGGTGATTTTCACCAGCACTTCGCCCTTTTTCGGCGGCGCTACGTCAATCTCGACAATCTCCAGCGGCTTGCCCGGGCCGAATGCAACGGCTGCACGTGATTTCATCATCTTCCTTCCCCTGTTTGCCAGGTGAGTTATTTCAGATAGGCGCGGATAAGCTGACCAATTTCCGCCATTCGCGCCCCCCGCTGGTCCGGCGTGGTATCGCCGCTGACCAGTTCGTCTTTCAGGTGGATCTCCACCATCTCGCCCATCAGGCCGTTGGCTGCCCCGCGTACCGCGGCTATCTGCTGAAGTATGGCGGAGCAGGACTCCCCTCCTTCCAGCGCGCGCTCCAGGGCTTCGACCTGCCCACGGATGCGGCGCACCCGGGTGAGGATCCGTTTTTTATCTTCAGGTGAGTGTGGCATAACTGCCCTCCGGATACTATAGGGGGGTATACTATCAAGATTATTAACTTATTGTAAGAATTAAATATTTCTAAAAAAACAATGGGTTAACAATCACGCCAATCGGACATATGTGAACATATACAGCCTTTTTAACGCCCCCAAATACCAAAACGCCCCCAAAATCCCCCCGCAATGCCCGATAAAATCATTCGCCAGAATTCGCAGAAACTCCCCGGGACGAATGACCCGCGCTCCCAGCAAATGGCCGAGGCGAACCAGAAGAAATAATGATGCTCTCCCTATAACCCCCCCTCCCCTTTTGCATGGATTGCTTTGTGATACCATGCGATTTCCATGGATATAAATCACACAATGAGGATGAAAAGTGCCAATACCAGCTTATATGTGGCTTAAGGACGACGGCGGCGCCGACATCAAAGGTTCTGTGGATGTTCAGGATCGCGAAGGCAGTATTGAAGTGGTAGGATTCAGCCACGGGTTAAATCTGCCCGTAGACAGCAATACAGGAAAAATCACCGGCACCCGTAGCCACTCGCCAGTGATGATCGAGAAAGAATTCGATTCATCAAGCCCATACCTCTATAAAGCCGTTTCTAAGGGGCAGACGCTGAAAAGCGCCGAAATAAAATGGTATCGCATCAATCATGCAGGCCAGGAAGAGGCTTACTTCGTTATGCTGTTCGAGGGGGTGAAAATTACCGGCGTTAACCCGGGTATGCCGAACGCTAAACTATCCGGCAACTCTCAGATTAACCATATGGAATCTGTTTCTCTGATGTATGAGCGGGTTACCTGGCGCTATGTAGACGGGAATATCCAGTACACCGATGACTGGAACGAGCGATAGTTATTGCTCTGTCATCCCAAAACCCACCCGGAAAACCAGGTGGGTTTATTTTTAACTCCTGATGATACGGATTAACTTCATGACGAACACATAAACGATGATCGCCAAAATCAGGATGACCGGAAAGTCGATATAGAATTGAGTATCATAAACATTCTCTGCATTAGCCTGACCATGCAGAACTGTTGCCAGTCGAACAATATTATCGTCGCCGACAATTGCCGACGGATTGATGAGGCGCCCGATCACCATCATCAGGACGATGAAAAAAATAATTTTCCCCACCCTACGGGCAAGTGTTGCCATTTGCGATTACCTCAAGAGAGCGTTCAGAATTCTGTGTCACGTTAAAAATACTACAGCGTCATCACCTTATTCAGCCGCCCGTCAAAATAAATGGCTAACTGCGACAATGTCAAATTCCAGCTCCGGATGGGCATTGTCCATTTTTCCCGGGCGTTCATCAGCCCCAGATAAAGCAGCTTCAGCAGGCTGTTTTCATTGGGGAATGC